>CAKNPW010000007.1 GCA_930990555.1 uncultured Clostridium sp.
TAGATCATCAGATATAACAGATTTAATAACAAATGTACTTGGTGGAATTATTGGTTATATATTGTATATAATATTTAAACCATTAACAACTAAAATATTGAATTATATAAAAGAAGAATAAAGACCAAATTACCGTTTAGTGGTATGATATAAAAATAGTAATTTATAGGAGGGATTTTAATAATGCCAGAATTAATTACGATAATTGCAGCCATTATCGCTGTAGACATAGCAATACTTGGCTTAAAATATTATAGTAAATTTGTAATGAAAGAGGATAAAATTTCATGGAAATTGATTGCACTAATTCAGATTCCAATAGTAGTTATTTTATTCTTGTTTTTTATTTCATTTGAAGCAATATTAATAATTTTAATAAGTGCAATAGTTATTTGCGTAGTGTTAGGTCTTTTTTGTGATTTTATGGGAAAAAGGAGTGCTACACAGCCTATTGCAGCAGAAATTATAGATATTAATCGTATAAATTATGGTAGAAGAAATACAGAATATATGTATACATTAACTGTTAAATATACTGTAAATAAAGTAGAGTATATAGCTAAAAATTTAAAAGGATATAGTGAATTAGATGAGAATATGAAAATTGGAAATCAAATTATTATAAAATATAACCCAAATAATCCAAATGATGTTCGTATGCCATAAAATATTAATGTATCTAATATAAAGAAGGAGAAATCTATTTATGAGAGTTTTAGATAATGAACTTAAGGATAAACTAATAGATTATGATAAACTATTAAAATATGGATTTATACAAGAGAATGGAACATATTTATATAAAACGAAGATACATAATGGAGAATTTGAACTCGAAGTTACTGTAAAGAATAATAAAATGCCATCAAAAGTAATTGATTTAATGAATGAAGATGAATATATTCTTGTAGATATTAAAGATAGTACTGGAGAATTTGTTGGTAATCTTAGGAAGGAATATGAAGAAGAATTACAAAATATTATAGAAAAATGTACAGTACCAAATATATTTAAAAGTGAACAAGCAAAAGAAATAATTAAATATGTAAAAGAAAAATATAATGATGAATTAGAATATCTATGGAAGAAGTTTCCAGAAAACGCCATCTGGAGAAATAAGAAAAATAACAAATGGTATGGATTACTACTTGTAATATCAGAGAGAAAGTTAGGAATTGAATCAGATAAGATCATTGAGATTATAGATTTAAGATATTCAAAAGAGAATATAAAAGAAATCATTGATAATAACAAGATATTTCCGGGATATCATATGAATAAAGAAAGTTGGATTACAATAAGATTAAATGGAGATATGAATACGAAAAAAATATTAGAGTTAATAGATAATAGTTACAAGTTATCATTAGCGAAATCAAAAAGAGGTACAGCATAATGAAAACTAGATGTAAATGGTGTAATGTAAAAAATGAATTGTATATAAAATATCATGATGAAGAATGGTGTAAACCAAATTTTGATGATAAGTATTTGTTTGAAATGCTAATATTAGAATCTTTTCAAGCAGGGCTTTCTTGGGAATGTGTATTAAATAAAAGAGAAAGTTTTAGAAAGGCATATGATAATTTTGACTTAGACAAAGTTTGTTTGTATGATGAAACTAAGATAAATGAACTATTAGTGAATAAAGATATAATAAGAAATAAATTAAAAATAAAAGCAAGTATAAATAATGCTAAAATTTTTAAGACTATAAAAGATGAATATGGAACTTTTTATAATTATTTAGAAACTTTTTCTAAAGACAAAATAATTTATGAAACTGGAAAAACTACAAATGCTTTATCTGATGAAATATCAAAAGATTTGAAAAAAAGAGGAATGAAACTTGTAGGTTCAACAATAATTTATTCATATTTGCAGGCAATAGGAATTATAAATTCGCATGATAAAGACAGCTTTTTATATAATCAAAAAAATCGTAAGGAGATAATTGATGGAAGATAAACAAATATTACTTAATAATATAGATAAAATTCATACTACTGAAATGGGAATTGGTAGAATTAAGAAAAATCTTGAATTGTATACTAATGATGTTGTAGACTTTTGCAAAAATAAAGTCTTAGCTAAAAACTGTAATATCTATAAACAAGGCAAAAATTGGTATTGCGAAATTGATAATATTAAAATAACAATAAATTCATATAGTTATACAATTATAACAGCGCATAAATTAAAGTGTAAATAGATGATATATATAGAATAGAGTGAAGTGAAAAGGTTGTACTTCACTTTATTTTTTTACTAAAAATAATAAAAGCAATAGTATCCAAAGGGAAACTAAGGCACATTAAAGTGCGTACTTCACAAGTAAATATAATGGAAGTATAATTTATAACAATAGGAGGTAGAAACTTGGAAAAGTTAGATTATTTAATAAATTATTTATTAAAAGAAAGAAATGAATCTATAGAAATTAATAATTTATCTTATGAAGATAAAAAAAGAATATGTCGTTCTTTGTGTAATATAAGAGCTGCAAAACCAATTTCAGAAGAATATTTAAAAATAGAAAATGAGTATTTACAAGAAGAACTTAACAAAAAGAATATTACAAATATAGCAGAAATAAAAACAGTCCAAAATTCTAATTTAAAATACAAAGATAAAATATGCTTATGGAAAGGCGATATAACTACCTTAAAAATAGATGCTATTGTAAATGCAGCAAATTCACAAGGGTTAGGATGTTTTGTCCCAATGCATTCTTGCGTGGATAATATCATTGGAAGCAATGCAGGTGTTTCACTTAGGCTTGAATGTAATGAAATTATGAAGAACAAAAATTATTTCCTTCCAACCGGGGAAGCATTTATAACAAAAGGATACAATTTACCAGCAAAATATGTAATTCATACAGTTGGACCAATAATTTATGAGAGTGTAACAACAAAAGAAGAAAAAGAATTAATCAATTGCTATATTAATTCATTAAATTTAGCTATTCAAAACGGGATAAGAACCATTGCATTTCCTTGTATTTCAACTGGAGAATTCAGATTTCCACAGACACAAGCTTGTAAGCTTGCAATATCAGCAGTAGAAACTTTTTTAACAGAACATGAAACTGATGTAGATAAAATTGTATTTAATGTTTATAAAGAGGAGGATTATAACATCTATGAACAAAATATTAGAAGTTAAGGAATTAATAAATGATGCAGAATATATTTTGATTGGTGCTGGTGCAGGTCTTTCTACAGCAGCTGGAATTGAATATTCTGGTAAAAGATTTACAGACAATTTCGCAGAATTTATAAAAAAATATAATTTTACAGATATGTATACATCTTCGTTTTATGATTTCGAAACAGAAGAGGAAAAATGGGCATATTGGGCAAAACGCATATATGTTAATAATACTGGAATGGAAGCAACAGAGCTTTACAAAAAATTATTTGATTTAGTAAAAAGTAAAAACTATTTTGTTATAACCACAAATGTAGATGATCAATTTTATAAAGCAGGATTTGATAAGGACAAGATATTTGCAACACAGGGAAGTTACAGATATACTCAATGCGGAATAGCGTGTCACAATAAATTATATGATGCAAAAGATTTAGTAGCAAAAATGTTAGAAAATACGCACGATTGTAAAATACCTTCAGAACTTGTTCCAGTATGTCCAGTATGCGGAGAAACAATGGATGTAAATATTAGGAAAGATGCATATTTTGTAGAAGATGAGCATTGGTATAAGCAAGATGAAAGATATGGAGAGTTTTTAGATACGACAAAAAATAATAAAGTTTTATTATTGGAATTAGGAGTAGGATTTAATACTCCGGGAATTATTAGAATTCCATTTGAGCAAATGACATATAAAAATCTTAATTGGAAATTAGTGAGAATAAATAAAGACGATTGCAAAACATTTTTAGATATTGAAGATAGAAGCCTATTAATTGAAGATGATATAAGTAAGGTTTTAAATGAAATTATATAATCAAATAAAAAGCATGTAATTTACGTTGAAAATTATGTGCTTTTTTGATAATATGAAGGTATAATTATAAAGAGTAATTTATAAGGAGAACTTTAAAGTATGAAAAGGAAAATAATTATTATAAGTTTAGTTGTTATATTTCTTATATTAGCAATAGTATTATTGATGAATCTAAATAAAAATAGTAAAAAAGATATCAACGAAATTTTAGTACAGAAAAAAATTTATAACTATCCATATTTAACAGTAATAGAAATAGATATGAATGGAGATATTTTAAGGAGTAAGATAATTGATGAATTAACTTTGGAAGGTAAGCCACAGCATAACTTTTCTAAAATTGGAACTACTTCTGAAGAAGAGTTAATTACAATAAAAAATATTATTGAAGAAATGAAAAAAGAAACATTGAAAAGTTCCAATTTTTCTGAAAATTATGGAATATCAGTAAATATAGGAGAAGATACGCTATACGGAGGAGAATATTTTTCACAGGAGGATGTTGATAAATTAAATGCCATTATACAGAAATATGAATGATTTTATAATTTAAAAAATATAAAATAGGTTTAGCAACAAATTTACCATAAATATTTGACAAATAGAAAAAAAGGCAATATAATCTAGAAGACTAATAAATGTTGACGAAGAAATTATCAAAGTAGTTAATTTGAAACTCTAACCAGGGAATTGTAGTCATAGACTGTAAGCTACAATAGAAAGACATATTAACGAATTTCAATAATGGAGTCAAATCGTGTAAGAGCGTTAATCTGTAATGAGGTAGTAGAGATACTATAAAAAAAGGTGGTACCACGAGCAAATCGTCCTTTTAGGATGATTGCTCGTTTTTTGATTTTAAGACCACATACAAATAGGAAAATAGGGAGTATGGAATAGGGAAATAGGGACGTTCCTGAAATCCCTATTCGAAAACAAAAAAGGGAAAAAAAGAACGTCCCCAAATCCATTAGAAAGGAAAAGGTTTATGAAAGAGAAATTAGAAGAAATCAAAACAAAAGGTTTAGAGAAAATTAAAAACGTAAAGACTATCGCTGAACTTGAAGAAGTCAGAAAAGAATTAACTGGTAAAAAAAGCGGATTATCAGAAGTTTTAAAATCTATGAAAGATTTACCAGTAGAAGAGAAAAAGACAATTGGAATGATGGCAACAGAGATAAAAAATACATTTTTAAGTAATTTACAAGAAAAAGAAGAAGAAATAATTGCTTCTATGAGTGTATTAGATGAACCAATTGATTTAACTATTCCTGGTAAAAAGGTAAGTGGAGGAGCACTTCATCCAATAACTCAAATGAAACATGACTTAAATGATGCATTCTTATCTTTAGGCTTTGAAGTATTCAACGAAGATGATATAAGTAGTGAAAAATATGCATTTGATAATTTGAACTTTGCTAAAAACCATCCTGCACGTCAATCTATGGACACATATTGGCTTGAAGGAACAGAAGATAAAGAAGGTGCAGAAAGATTATGCTTAAGACCACATTTAACAGGTGGTTCTGTAAGATATTTACTAAAACATGGAGCACCAGCAAGATTTGTATATCCAGGAGAAGTATATAGAAATGAAACAACTGATGCTAGACATGAAAGAGCATTCTTCCAATATGAAGCATTAATAGTTGATAAAGATATATCTTTTTCATCAGGTATGGTTATGATTCAAACAATCTTAGAAAAAGTTTTTGGAAGAAAAATAAAAACAAGAATGAGAGAAGGATTCTTCCCATTTACAGAACCAGGATATGAAATAGATATGGAATGTTTAGTATGTGGGGGAAAAGGATGTAAAGTATGTAATCATAATGGATGGATAGAAGTTATGCCAGGTGGTGTAATTCATCCAAATGTATTAAAATCAGCAGGATTAGATCCAGACATATGGACAGGATTCTATATTAATATTGGATTAGATAGATTAGTAATGATGAGATATGGAGTAGATGATGTACGTTTATTCCATAGTGGAGATTTAAGATTTTTAAAACAATTTAAATAGAAAGGATTTTGAATATGAAAGTATCATTAAATTTAATTAGAAAATATGTTGATTTACCTGAAGGTTTAACTGATGAACAAATTGCCTATGATATGACACTTCGAACAGTAGAAGTAGAAGAAGTCGAAAATACTGCCAAAAAATTTCATGACATAGTTGTAGGAGAAATTTTAGAAATAAAAGAACATCCAAATGCTGATAAATTAAGAATATGTATGGTAGATATTGGAGAAGAAGAACCTGTACAAATCGTATGTGGTGGTTCTAACCTTTATGTTGGAGAACATGTAGTAGTATCAAAACCAGGAGCAGAAGTTGTTTGGCATGGTCAAGGAGAACCAGTTAAAATAACAAAAACAAAAATGAGAGGAGAAAGCTCTTACGGAATGATTTGTGCTTCAACAGAAGTATATTTAAGTGATTTCTTCCCAAACGAAGGTGAAGAAGAAATAGTTGATTTAAAAGATTTTGATTGTAAGCCAGGAGATAGTGTTGCAGATTTATTTGGAATGAATGATACAGTATTAGAAATAGATAATAAATCTTTATCTAATAGACCAGATTTATGGGGCCATTATGGAATTGCAAGAGAATTATCAGCTATATATGATGCACCATTAAAAGAATTACCAAAATTCGAATTACCTAAAGTTCCAGAATACAGTGTAGAAATAAAAGATACAACTAAATGCAATAGATATGTAGCTGTAGAAATAGATGGTATATATGAAAAACAATCTCCAATGTGGATGCAATCATTATTATCAAAAGTAGGTCAAAGACCAATAAATGCTATTGTAGATATAACAAATTATGTAATGATGGCAGTAGGTCAACCACTTCATGCTTTTGACAAAACACATGTAAGTGGAGAAAAAATAATAGTAAGAAATGCCAAAGAAAATGAAAAATTATTATTATTAGATAATAACTTTATCGAGCTTTCAACAGATGATTTAGTAATATGCGATGAAAGTGATGCAATGGCATTAGCAGGAATTAAAGGTGGTAAAAAAGATTCTATTCTACCAGATACAAAAGGAGTTGTATTAGAAGTAGCAAACTTCTCTGCAGATACAGTTAGACAAACAGATAAAAAATTTGCAGAAAAAACAGAAGCTTCAATGAGATTTGAAAAAGGTGTTGATACACAAAGAGTAGATGAAGGATTAAATTTAGCATTAAGATTAATTAAAGAAATATTCCCAGATAGCAAAATAATTAAATATGCAGATGTTTATCCAAACGAAACTAAAAAGAATGAAATAAAAGTAAGTGAAGAATTCTTGGATACAAGATTAGGAAAGAAGATACCACAAGAGAAGATTGAACAAATTTTAACAGCTCTTGGATATGAAATATCTTTAAATAACGGAGAATATGATGTAATAGTTCCAACATGGAGATCAACAGGTGACGTTACAATTAAAGATGATGTAATGGGAGATATTGCAAGAATACTAAGCTTTGATAGTTTTGAAGCAAAACCAATTACTATAACTTTTGAACATTCTGTAAAACAAAATGATGTTTTACTTGAAAGAAGAATTAAAGAATATTTAGCATATAGATGCGGATTTTATGAAATTTTCACATATCCATGGATTGAAGAAAAATATATTAAAGCAGCAGGAATAGATATGGAAAAATCTTTAAAATTAGCAACTCCACCAGCACCAGATTTAGCATATTTAAGAAGTTCTTTAATACCAGGAATGTTAGAAGCAGTTGCTAAAAACTTAAGATACTATGATGAATTTAGATTATTTGATTGTGAAGAAGTTTATGAAAAAGGTGATTATAGACCATCTTCAGAAGATGAAATTTTACCAATTCAAAAGAATTATTTAACTGGATGTATAGTTGGAAAAGATGCTAAAGAAATATTCTATGAAGCAAAAGGTGTAATTGAAAATATGGCTGAGTACTGCCATATGGAAGAACTTAAATTAGAAAAAATGGAGAAGCCATATTGGGCAGATGTTAATGCATACTTAAATGTAGTTAAAGGTAATGAAGTAATTGGAACATTAGGATTAGTTTCAGTTAAAGTAATGGCAGATACTAAAATAAAAAGAACTAATGTAGCAATGTTTGAAATAAATACAGAAAAATTTGTTCCATATGCTTCAAGAACTAATGAATATGAAAGATTACCAGAACTACCATTAGTAGAAAAAGATTTGTCAATTATAGTTGATGAGGAAATTACATGGAAACAAATTGAAGAAAACATCAAAGCAAAAGTTAAAGAAATTGAATTTGTAGATGAGTATAGAGGAAATCAAATTCCAGAAGGAAAAAAATCAATTACATTAAAAGTAAAAATACTTAATGAAGGAACAACTATGACATCAGAACAAATAAATGAGAAAATGAATAGCATATTAAAAACACTAGACAAGAGATGTGGAGCTAAACTAAGAGATTAATGAACTTTGAACGAAAGATTATGAACTTTGAATGAAAGATTAATTATTGACAAAGAAGCATATTTTATGCTATTATGAATATACTAATTAAGAATGCTTCTATTCTTAATATAAATGCATTTGTCGCTACCTCTTTGGCGACTAATAAATGAGAGAGTGAATAAATGTGTTTGTCGCTACCTCTTTAAGCGACTAATAAATGAGAGAGTGAATAAATGTGTTTGTCGCTACCTTTTTAAGCGACTAACAAATTAAAGAGTGAATAAATTATGGGGGCTTATCAGAAATGATAAGCCCTTTATTTTTTAAAGGGAGATATTAGTATGCAAATTAAAATTGGTTGTTTTTATTTTATAAAAGATACTTTTTTGAAATTATAGATGATCCAAAATTGATGCAAAATAAAGAAAATGGAAATAAAAGACCATGTTATTATTGTTTTAAAAGTAAAAAATATGATAACATTATCTGGTTTATACCTATTAGCACGAAAATAGATAAATATAAAAAAGTTTATAATAATAAAATAGAAAAACAATTAAAGTTAGGAAAAAAGATTTCGGTTGATACTTTGGTTTTCGGAAAAGTTGCAAATACATTTAGTGCCTTTTTAATTCAGAATATGTTTCCTGTAACAAAACAATATGTAGAAAATCAATATCTAAAAAATAAAGTGCCTATAAGAGTGTCAAACAGATTACAGACAGAAATAATATATAAAGCTAATAAAGTTTTAAATTTATATAAACACGGAATGAAAAATATTATTTTTCCTAATATTGATAGAATTCTAGAACAACTATTAAAAGATATATGAAAATATTTTAAACTTATAATTAATATCTAATTTATGCCTCAGATAAAATGCTTACTATATGTGAAACTTACGTGAAATATTAGCCATAGTTGTTGATTTTAGCAAAGAAAAATAATAAACTATATTTCATAAGTTTACAAAATGGAGGAATAAAATGCTTGGCAATATAGTCACAAATCCTAATTTATTAGAAGATATAGATAAAAGATATTATAGAGAATGTTACTGTGGGCTATGTAAATCATTACAAAAAGAACATAAAAACATAAGCAGATTTACATTAAACTATGATATGACTTTTTTGATTGTATTACTTAATGAAGTTTATAAAGAAAATAACGAAAAATTAGAATGTAGATGTATGATGCATCCTGTAAATAAACATACTTATATTAATGGTAAATTTGTGGACTATGTAGCAGATATGAATATATTATTAGCTTATTATAATCTACTTGATGATTGGCAAGATGATAAAAATGTATTTGCTAATTGCTATGCAAAATTAATAAAAAAGAGTTTTAAAAAAATATGTAAGAAATATCCTAAGAAAGCTGAAATTGTGCAGAATAGTTTAAAAGAATTAAACGATTTAGAAACAAAAAATATTATAAATCCTGATTTATCAGCACAATGCTGTGGTAAATTATTTGGAGAAATATTTGCACCATATGAAGACGAACACGAAGAAAAATTAAGAAATTTTGGAGACTCATTAGGAAAGTTTATATACATTTTAGATGCTTGTATAGATTTTGAAAAAGATATAAAAAAGAAAAGGTATAATCCTTTAATTATAAATTCCAAAACAGAATTTGATGATATGCTTAATTTACTTTTAGCAGATTGTGTAGAAAAATATAAGGAGCTAAATATTTCAAATAAAATAATTGAAAACATTCTATATTCAGGTATATGGACAAAATATGAAATACATAAAAAGAAGGGAGAAAAATAGATGATACAAAATCCTTACGAAGTATTAGGACTATCATATGGAGCAACAGATGAAGAGGTTACAAAAGCCTACAGAAAATTAGTAAAAAAATATCATCCAGATTTACATCCAGGAGATGAAGAAGCAGCAAAGAAAATGAGGGAAATAAATGAAGCATATGATCAAATAAAAAATGGTACTGCAAATCAATATAATGGCTATTCAGGGGGACAAAATAATTCATATAGTAGTAATAGTGGAAGTACAAATCTTTATCAAGTAGCAAGCCATTTCATACAAACTGGAATGTATAGAGAAGCTCTTAGAGTACTTTCCGAAATTCAAGATAGAACCGCGGAATGGTATTATTTAAGTAGTATTGCAAATTATTATACAGGTAATAGTATAACAGCTTTAAACTATGCGAAAACAGCGGTACAAATGGAGCCTAATAATTTAAGATATCAAGAATTGTTGCAACAATTGCAAGGTGGAGGAAATGTATATAGAGAACAAAGCAGAGCCTATGGAAGGCCATTTAATATGGACAATATATGCTTTTGGTGGTGTTTGGCAGATACAATATGTAATTGTTGTTGTGGTCCAAGATTTATTTGTTAAAGGAGGAATGTGTATTGAAAAAATTTATGTATAAAATAGCCTATTTTTTGCAAGGTAGATATGGAATAGATGAATTATATAAGTTTTTATTTATTATATTTTGGATTATTGCTATTTTAAGTATAGTTGTACGAAATCCAATTATATATTTATTAGAAATATTAATATGTTTTTATATGATGTTTAGAGCACTTTCACGCAACATTTATAAAAGGCAAAGTGAAAATGCTAAATATATAAAAATAAGGGACAAAGTTAAAGGTAAACTAAAACTTCAAAAAAGAAAATGGAATGATAGAAAAACACATATATACAGAAAATGTCCTAATTGTAAAGCGGAAATCAGATTACCAAAAAAGAAAGGTAAGCATGTTTGTACATGTCCTTCTTGTAAAAAAGATTTTGATGTAAGATGTATGTAAAAATTAATTATATAAAAAAGGAATGTAAAGTTAAATGAACCATAAAGTATTAATAATTGTTAATCCAGTATCAGGAAAAAATAATATAAAAAAATATATATCAAGAATTAAAGAAAATTTTGAAAAATCTGATTTTCAGACCGAAATAAAATATACATCTATTGAGAATGGTGCAGGAAGTATTATAAAAGATTCTAAAGAAGATTTTGATATGATTCTAATATGTGGAGGAGACGGAACATTAAATCAAGCTATACAAGAAGTTGAGTATGAAAATTTAAAAGTACCTATTGGATATATACCAACAGGTACTACAAATGATTTTGCTCATAGCATAAATATTTCTTTTGATAAATTACATATATCAAAAAATATAAACAAATATTGTTCAAGAAAAATCGACTTAGGAATGATAAATGATAGAGTATTTAATTATGTTGTAGCATTTGGATTGTTTTCTGAATCATCTTATAAAACAAGAATCAAGTTAAAACAAAAGCTTGGAAGATTTGCATATGTGCTTTATGGAATAAAAGAAATATTTAATCATAAAACATATAAATTACAGATTCAATCAGATACAACTATAATAGAAGATGAATTTATTTATGGAAGTATAAGTAATTCTAAATATATTGGTGGTTTTGACTTGTTTAAAAATAAATCTATAGAATTTGATGACGGAAAGTTTGAAGCTGTTTTTGTAAAAAAACCTAAAAATTTTTTACAAATGCTAAGAATAATATTAAAGGTACTACGAGGCAAACTAGAAGATGAGTGTATATATTATATCCAAACATCAAATCTAGAAATAAAATGCAATAAACCTATAGAGCTTTCGATAGATGGTGAATATGGTGGCGGTAAAAAAGATATAAGAATTCACGTGAAAAAACAAAGTATAGAATATCTTGTGCCACCAACGTAATTTACTTTAATAAGAAAATGAATTGGTAAAAAAGTAGTAAAAATTTTACCAATTCATTTTGCTTTAATTTATATTTTTAGTTCTTTTTGTAATTCATCCAAAAATATTTGTGAAGCCTTAGAAAATACTTGATATTTTTTCCATGCCATTACCAAATTAGACTTTAAATTAGGCTCAAGAGGTTTAAAACATAGATTTGGATTATTTACTAAATTATCTAAAGTTAATGCACTTCCAAAGCCTTCTTCTACAAAGAAAGAAGCATTATATATTAAATTATATGTTGCAACAATATTTAATTTTTCAACATTATGCCCAAACCAACCTGTAAGTTCATTATTATCTAAAGCTTGTTTAGAAAAAATTAATGGAATATTTAAAAGGTCTTTAGGTTTTATATATTCAAGGTTTGCTAAAGGATTATCTTTTTTCATTAAAAGTCCCCAATTATTATATACTGCTAATTTTATATGATTGTATTTTTTAAAATCAGATGGTTCAAACAAAATTGCAAAATCAATAAGACCTTTATCTAGCTTTTCTAAAACATCTTCACTATTACCACTAAAAAGATGATAATGAATATTTGGATATTTATCTTGTAAATTTTTACATAGTTTAGCAATTAATTTTATTCCATCTGTTTCAGCAGCACCAATATAAACATCACCAACTACAAGTGCATCATTTTTTTGTAATTCTGTTTCAGTTTTTTCAACTAATTCAATTATTTCACTAGCTCTTTTTCTAAGAAGCATGCCATCTTCTGTTAAAGTAATTCTTCGTTTACCTCTAATAAATAATTTTTTTCCAAGTTCATCTTCTAAATCCATAAGTTGTTTAGATAGAGTTGGTTGTGTTATATGCAAGCTTTCTGCTGCTGCAGTAATGTTTTCTTCTCTTGCGACTTCTAAAAAATATCTTAATACTCTAAGTTCCATATCTTTTCCTCCAATGCTAAAGATATTATATCATATTACCATGCTTATTGGCTATGATAAATCATTCAAAATAAGTATTGGCTATTTTGAATAAGTACAATTATAATATATTTAGAAGGTGATGAGATTGATTTGTGATGCAAATAAAAAGGAGAATTTAATTGAAAGTTTACGTGACGCAGGCTGTAATAAAAAGCTTATAGACGAATTCCTTTCTTTATTAGAACAAAACAAATTCGAGAAAATATATGAGTTACTTCGAAAACATAGAGAAGCTCTATTAAAAACAATACATAAAAACCAAAAAGAAATAGATATTTTAGATTATTTAATAGTAGCATTAAAAAAAGAAAATTAAATGCTTAAAAGAAAGGAGGGTGCTATGAGCAGAAAAATTTTAATAATACTTATAGTTATTTTAATAATTTTAGTGATTATAGGATGTTTAATTTACCAAAATAAAACAGAAAGTGAGGTTGGTAACAATATGGAGTTACAAAATACAATTATAAATACAAATTATGATACAACTCCAAGAGAATTTAACTTTGAAACTAGAACTGTAACATTAAATAGTGGTTATGAAATGCCATTAAATGGAATAGGAACATATAGTTTAACAGGAGATACTTGTTACAATTCTATAACAAGTGCGTTAAACTCTGGAGTAAGATTAATTGATACAGCTTATATGTATAATAATGAAGAAGAAGTAGGAAGAGCAATTAGAGATTCGGGTATTCCAAGAGAAGAAATATTTGTTATTACTAAAATATATCCAAGTCAATTTAATAATCCAGAAGAAGCAATAGAAATGGCCTTTGATAAAATAGATATAGGATATATAGATATGATGTTATTGCACCATCCAGGAACTAATGATGTAAATGCATATAAAGCAATGGAAAAATATGTTCAGCAAGGAAAAATTCATTCAATTGGTCTTTCTAATTGGTATATAGATGAATTAGAGGAATTTTTACCACAGATAGAAATAACACCTGCTCTTGTTCAAAATGAGATTCATCCATATTATCAAGAATTAGATGTAGTGCCATATATTCAAAGTAAAGGTATTGTAGTTCAAGGTTGGTATCCTTTTGGCGGTAGAGGATATACAAGTGAGCTATTAAATGATAAAACAATTGTAGAAATAGCAAATACTCACAATGTAACATCTGCACAAGTAATATTAAGATGGAACTTGCAAAGAGGAGTAGTAGTAATTCCAGGTTCAAGTAATCCAGAACATATTAAAGAAAATACTGATATTTATAATTTTGAATTAACTGATCAAGAAATGCAAAAAATAGAAGAATTAAACCGTGATGAAAAACATGATTGGTATTAATAGAAAGGAGAAGAAATGGCTAAAAAAATATTAATTCCTATTATTATATTAATTATAGTAATTGGTATAATTTTATTATTTAGTATGTCTAATAATAAGACAGTAAATGAGCTATCAAGTATGAATGTTAATGTAAATGAGAAAACAAATAATGTAGAGAATGAAACAACGACTACTAATGAAAGTATAGAGAACATTACAGAAAATACAAATATTATAAATGAGGAGATGAATACTATGAATAGTGAAGAAATAAAGATAAATTTAATATTAAATAATAAAACATTTACTGCGACTTTAGAAAATAATCAAACAGTGCAAGAATTGATTCAAAATTTACCTATGACACTAAATATGAGTGATTTACATTCAAATGAAAAATATAATTATTTAAATTCAAGTCTAACTACAAATAGCAGTATTCCAAGAATGATAAACGCAGGTGATATTAAATTATATGGAAATAATTGCTTAGTGGTATTTTATGATGATTTTAGAAATTCATACAGTTATACTAACTTAGGAAGAGTAGATAATGTGGATGACTTTGTTGCTGATCTTGGAAGTGGAAGTGTAAATATTAGATTTGAGTTAGCAGATTAAAAATAATAGTATAATAAAAAATAATATATATGATATGAAGGGAAACGATAAAATGAAAATTAAAAATACAATAGAAAATCAAACTTTTGATGAAGAAAGAGCATTATATAATTTAAAAAATACTGAAGTTAGAAATTGTACTTTTGCAGGTCCACAAGACGGTGAATCTGTATTAAAAGAAACAAGAAATGTAAGAGTTATTGATAGTAAGTTTTCTTTAAGATATCCTTTATGGCATGCAAAAACATATGAGTTAATACATTCTACTTTTGATGATAAAACAAGAGCTCCAATATGGTATGCTGATAATGGTCTAATTGATAATTGTGATTTAAAAGGAATAAAATTATTAAGAGAATGTAATAATACAGTAATTAAGAATTCAAATATTGTTTCTCCAGAATTTGGTTGGAAATGTAATAATGTAACTATGGAAAATACAAAAATTATATCAGAATATATCTTTTTAGATAGCAAAAATGTTAAATTGAAAAATGTAGAATTTCAAGGAAAATATTCATTCCAATATATGGAGAATTTAGAGATAGAAAACTGTGAACTAGATACAAAAGATGCTTTTTGGCACAGTAAAAATGTAACTGTTAGAGATTCAGTTGTAAAGGGAGAATATCTAGCTTGGTTTTCTGATGGTTTAACACTTATAAATTGTAAGATTATTGGAACACAACCACTTTGCTACTGTAACAACTTAAAATTAATAAACTGTACAATGGAAGATACAGATTTAGCATTTGAATATTCTGATGTAGAAGCAGACATAAAAGGAAATATTATATCAATTAAAAATCCTAAATCAGGAACAATTACAGTTGATTCTGTTGGCGAAATTATTAATGAAGATTCTATAATGGAAGTTAACGGAAAAGTAATAATTAGAAGCGAACTTTAGGGACGGAGCTTAAAGCTCAAAAAGATTACATAAATAATCAATTAAACAAATATACATTAGAGTTCTTTTAAAATAAATTATTTTAAAAATATAGGAGGTATTATGGAGGTACAAGAATTTTTAGACAAAATGAATAGTGGTGAAACTGTAAAAGCTAACTCACCAGCACATGTTAAAATGTGTTCACTTTCACAAGATGCTATGAAATTAACTTCAAAATTAAATAGTACATATCATACACCAGAAGAAATTAGAGGAATTATGACAGAACTTACAGGTAAAACAGTAGATGAGACATTCTCTTTATTTCCACCATTTTATACTGATTGTGGTAAAAATCTATCAATTGGAAAAAATGTATTTATAAATAGTGGTTGTAAATTTCAAGATCAAGGAGGGATTACAATAGGAGATGGAACACTTATAGGTCACAATGTTGTTTTAGCTACATTAAATCATAGTTCTGATGTTAATAATCGTGCAGATCTTATTCCAGAACCAATTCATATTGGTAAGAATGTTTGGATAGGTGCGAATGCAACTATTCTTCCTGGAGTTAGCATAGGAGATGGAGCCATAATTGCAGCAGGAGCGGTTGTTTCTAAAGATGTTCCTAAAAATTCAGTTGTTGGCGGAGTTCCAGCAAAGAGGATAAAATAAAATCTTTAAGTATAGATTAATTAGAAGAAAGAAGGTATATTTATGGAAGAAAAATTAAATTTAGTTCAAGAATGGGATAAAACATTCCAAAAAAGTGAGAAAGTAAATCATAGAAAAGTAACATTTCATAATCGTTATGGAATAACACTAGTAGCAGACTTATATGAACCAAAAGATGTTACAGGAAAATTACCAGCTATAGCTGTATGTGGACCTTTTGGAGCAGTAAAAGAGCAAGCATCAGGATTATATGCACAAGAAATGGCAGAAAGAGGATTTTTGATGATTGCATTTGATCCTTCATATACAGGAGAAAGTACAGGAACACCAAGATATGTTGCATCACCAGATATTAATACAGAAGATTTTCAGGCTGCTGTTGACTTTTTATCTGTACAAGAAAATGTTGATCCAGAAAGAATTGGAATTATAGGAATTTGTGGCTGGGGAGGTCTAGCATTAAATACAGCCGCATTAGATACAAGAATAAAAGCAACTGTTTCATCAACGATGTATGATATGTCAAGAGTTGGAGCAAAAGGATATTTTGATGCAAATGATAGCGAAGAAGAAAGACATAATCTTCGTGTAACATATAATACGCAAAGAATAGAAGATTACAAAACAGGAACTTATAAAAGAGCAGGTGGAGTTGTAGATCCACTACCAGAAGATGCACCATTTTTTGTAAAAGATTATTATGATTACTACAAAACAAAACGTGGATATCATAAGAGATCTTTAAATTCAAATGATGGATGGAATGTAACTGGAACAATGTCATTTATGAATATGCCTATTTTACAATATACTAATGAAATAAGAAATGCAGTATTAATAATTCATGGGGAAAAGGCACATTCATGTTATATGAGCAAAGATGCATATAAAAATATGACAGAAAATAGTAAATATATAGACAATAAAGAATTAATGATTATTCCAAATGCTGTTCATACAGATTTATATGATAGAAAAGATATAATTCCATTTGATAAAATAGAAGAATTCTTTAAAACATATTTAAGATAAACTATTGTGCTGTCATCATTTAAAAAGGTAAATAATTAGTTGCTAGTTATTTACCCTTAATGTTATGATAAAACAAAAACAGTAAAAAAATCAATTGATTGGCAATTAAAGGAGCTAAGAGTATTTTGAAAAATAAAAGTCCTTTGAAAAATGTGTAAAAATGTCACAAAAGTCCTTTGAAAAATGTGAGCAAAAACACAGAAGTCGTTTGACTTTTGTGCTTTTTTGCTTTAAAATAGAATAAAGAGGTGGTGAAAATGTATAGATATAAATTAGAAGATTTAAAGAAATGGAAATCTTCTAAAACAAGAAAACCTTTAATAATAAGAGGAGCAAGACAAGTTGGAAAAACTTGGCTTATGCAAGAATTTGGTAAAAATGAATATGAAAAATGTGCATATATAAACTTTGATGATAATAATAGAATGGAACAACTTTTTTCAGGAGATTTTGATATAGAAAGAATAATACAAGGATTAAAAATCGAATCTGGAGTAAATATAGAACCTGAAAATACATTAATAATATTTGATGAAATTCAAGAAACACCAAAAGCGTTAACTTCTTTGAAATATTTTTATGAAAATGCAAACGAATATCATATTATGGCAGCAGGTTCTTTATTAGGAGTTGCAATGCATGAGGGAACATCATTTCCTGTTGGTAAAGTAGATTTTCTGGATTTATATCCATTAAACTTTTTTGAATTTTTAAATGCATTGGGAGAAGAAGAATTAGTAGAGTTAATATATAAAAATGATTTGGATTTAATAACTGTATTTGCAGATAAACTTAAAACATATTTAAAGCAATATATGTTTATTGGGGGAATGCCAGAAGTAGTAGAAACATATATAGATACAAAAGATTTTAACGAAGTAAGAAAAGTACAAGAATCATTATTAAGCGCATATGAACAAGACTTTTCAAAACATGCTCCTAATAATGTTGTACCTAGAATAAGACAATTATGGAATAATATACCTACTCAACTTGCAAAAGAAAATAAAAAATTTATTTATCGGATTAGTAAAAGAAGGTGCCAGAGCAAGAGAATATGAATTAGCCTTATCATGGCTTATAGATTGTGGTTTGGTATATCAAGTAAATAGAGTAAAGGATTGTAAGATTCCATTATCAGCTTATCAAGACTTTAGTGCATTCAAATTGTACTTATTAGACGTCGGGTTATTATGTGCTATGGCTAAAATTGATCCTCAGACCATAATAGATGGTAATAAAATATTTGTAGAATTTAAAGGTTCACTAACTGAACAATATGTTTTGACTGAATTAAAGTCAAATATTGATACACCAGTTTTTTATTGGGCTTCTGAAAAAGGTACTGCAGAAATTGATTATATAATTCAATTAGGAAGAAATAATGTACCAATAGAGGTAAAAGCAAGTGAAAATTTACAAGCTAAAAGTTTAAAAAGTTTTGTAGAAAAGTATAATACTAACATAAATATAAGAACTTCAATGACAAATTATAAAAAGGAAGACTGGCTAATAAATATTCCTTTATATTTAATAGGAAATGTAGCAAATATAATAAAAAAGAAATAAGAGATGTAATTGAAGTGATAAAATAAAAGTAGACACATTCTTTTTGTGTCTACTTCTTGTTGACAACTTCAAGATGTAATCTCTTACTTCTTTTTTATATTTCATATAATATTTTAATTTTTCTACCATCAACTTCTATAAGTTTATCATCTTTCAAATGTTTTAATTCTCTGAACATTGCAGATCTGTCTATGGCCAAGTGATCTGCTAAATCTTTAAAAGGAAAACTTAAATAGATATTTTTAGAATGACTTTTTCTATGCTCAATCTCAAAGAATTTTAATAATTTTTCACGTATTTGCTTTTTCTCCAAAACTTTAACTCTTTCGTTAGTTTCTCTATATTTTGTATTTATTATATCAAATAAGTTACTTAAAAATATATTAAAGTAATTATGATTTGTATTTTCTGGTCTCATTAATTTTACATAATCTATAATAAGGACTTCAGTATTCTCTTTTGCAATTATTTGACAGTCTTCACTATTTGTTGCAGAAATTGTTGTACCAAACACACTATCTTTTCCAAGATTTTCCTGTACCATTTCGTTGCCATTGTACTCTATATTCATAATTTGGGCAAATCCATCAAGTACAATTCCTATAATATTATCATTTTTTATAGTTGGTATTATCTCTTCACCTTTAGCATATCTATACCTATGAACGCCTAGAAGTACAAAGAGTTTGCCGATTTGTAATTTTGTTAATCCTTCAAATGGAAGCCTCATTTTTATCACCTGAAAAAATTTTAACAAAAAAATAAAAAAGTTGCAAGTGCAACTTGTATATATACAAATTTATATATAAGATTTACTCGTAATAAATAATAAAAAATAAATCAGGGGAGGAACAAAAGAATGAAAATCGTAAAAAGAGATGGCCATATTGTAGACTATGACCCAGAAAAAATTAGAGTAGCAATAGGAAAGGCAAATGAGGAGGTAAGAGGAAGAGAAAAAGCAACTAAAGAAGAAATTAAGGAAATAATTAAGTATATAGAAGATTTAAACAAAAAAAGAATTTTAGTTGAAGACATTCAAGATATAATAGAACAAAAATTAATGGAATTTGACAAATATCAATTAGCAAAAAAATATATAACATATAGATATACTAGGGAATTAGTAAGAAAAGCGAACACAACAGATAAGTCAATTAAAGAATTAATTGAAGGAGAAAATGAGTATTGGAATAGTGAGAATTCTAATAAAAATGCAGAAGTGGTTACAACTCAAAGAGATTATTTAGCTGGAATAACAAGTACAGATATTACGAGAAGATTTCTACTCCCTGAAGATATAGTAGCAGCACATGATGCAGGAATTATTCATTTCCATGATGCTGATTATTTTGCACAAAATGCGCTTCATAATTGCGAATTAATCAACCTAGAGGATATGTTACAAAATGGAACAGTAATAAATGGAGTAATGATAGAAAAACCACATAGATTTTTAACAGCAGCCACAATAGCTACACAAATAATATTAGCAGTAACATCATCAAGCTATGGAGGAGCTACAGTATCACTTACACATTTAGCACCATTTGTTAGATTAAGTTATGAAAAATACTTAAAGAAATATCAAGCAAGAAACTTCAGTAAAAAAGACTGCGAAAAATATGCTATGCAAGATACTAGAAAAGAAGTTGAAGACGGTGTACAAACATTTAATTATCAAGTAAACTCTATGACAAATACAAATGGACAAGCACCATTCTTATCAGTTTGTATGTATTTAGGAGAAACGGATGAATATAAAGATGAGCTTGCAATGATAATTGAAGAATTTTTAAAACAAAGAATATTAGGTTTTAAAAATGAAAAAGGTGTATATATAACACCAGCTTTCCCAAAACTTTTATATGTGCTTGAAGAAGATAATATTCGTGAAGGTAGTAAATATTGGTATTTAACAAAACTAGCTGCGGAATGTACAGCTAAAAGAATGGTTCCAGATTATATATCAGAAAAAATGATGTTAAAATTAAAAATAAATGAATTAGGAAATGGAGATTGTTATCCATGTATGGGTTGTAGATCTTTCTTAACTCCCGATAGAACAATGAGCCTTGGAAATATTGCTAAAGCTAAAAATTACGTAGAAGGAAAAGGAAAATATTATGGAAGATTTAACCAGGGTGTTGTTACAATAAACTTACCAGATGTTGCTCTTTCTGCTGATGGAGATATGGATGAGTTCTGGAAGATATTTGATGAAAGATTAGAATTATGTCATAGAGCATTACAAATAAGACATAAAAGATTAAGTAAAGTAACAAGTGATGTTGCTCCTATTTTATGGCAACATGGTGCATTAGCAAGGTTGGATAAAGGAGAATCAATACATGAATTATTACATCATGGTTATTCAACAATTTCACTTGGATATGCAGGTTTATATGAATGTGTTAAAGTTATGACAGGACATAGCCATACAGATAATGGACCAGGAAAAGAATTTGGATTAAAAGTTATGCAACATCTAAATGATGCAACTAAGAAATGGAAAGCTGAAGAAGATATAGATTATTCTGTTTATGGTTCACCAATAGAATCAACAACATATAAATTTGCAAGATGTTTAAAAGAAAGATTTGGAACTATAAAAGGAATTACAGATAGAGGATATGTTACAAATTCATATCATGTTCCTGTATTCGAAGAGATAGATGCATTTTCTAAATTAAAATTAGAAAGTGAATTCCAAGTATTAAGTCCTGGTGGAGCGATTTCATATGTTGAAACTCCAAACTTACAAGGAAACTTAGATGCTGTTATAGAAGTTATACAATTTATTTATGATAATATTATGTATGCTGAACTTAATACAAAATCTGATTATTGCCAAAAATGTGGTTATACAGGAGAAATTTTAATTGATGATAATTTAGAATGGTATTGTCCAAATTGCGGAAATAGAGATCATAATACATTAAATGTTGCAAGACGTACTTGTGGATATATCGGAACAAACTTCTGGAATAAAGGAAGAACACAAGAAATAAAAGAAAGAGTTTTACATATCGATAACAAGGAGGCATAATTATGAGATACAATTTAATTAGAAAAATGGATATTTCAAACGGGCCAGGAGTAAGAGTATCTATATTTATGCAAGGATGTCCTTTCCATTGTAAAAACTGTTTTAACCCTGAAACATGGGATTTCGAAGGTGGAAAAGAATTTACACAAGAAACAATCGATAAGGTACTAGAATTAAGTGATAAAAACGAAGTAAAAGGTTTGTCTATATTAGGTGGGGAGCCAATGGCTCCTACCAACATTGAAGGAACTGCAAAACTTGCTAAAGCATTTAAAGAAAAATATCCAGAAAAAAATGTATGGGCATGGTCAGGCTATAAATTTGAGCAAATAAAAGATAAAGATGCGTTAAAATATATTGATGTATTAGTAGATGGAAATTACGAAGATGAATTACATGATCCAACATTAAAATGGAAAGGTTCCTCTAACCAAAGAGTAATTGATGTTCAAAAAAGTTTAAAAAAAGGTGGAATTAATCTATTTAGGGATTAGGGGACGTTCCTTAAAATCCCTATTTTGTAAAAATTTAAAAATAAGTGTATTAAAAGTAGGTAATTTATTGTAAGTTACCTACTTTTGTGTTATTATGCAAATAATTTAAGGAGAAATAAAAATGTCTAACTTAGTTATATTAAGAGGAAATTCAGGAAGTGGAAAGACGACCGTTGCAAGAGGGTTACAAAAGAAATTAGGACATGGAACAATGCTTATTTCACAAGATGTTGTTAGAAGAGAAATGCTATATGTAAAAGATGGTGAAAAACCTAAAGTAAGTGAATTACTTTTTCAACTTGCAGTTTATGGTAAAGAACATTGTGATGTAGTAATTCTAGAAGGAATATTAAATTCAAAATGGTATGAAACATTATTTAAAAAACTAATGAAAGAATTTGATAAAAATATTTTTGCTTTTTATTTTGATATTCCATTTGAAGAAACTTTAAAAAGGCATAAAACTAAACCAAATGCAAATGAATTTGGAGAAGCAGAATTACGTAAATGGTGGAATGAAAAAGATTTACTCGAATGCATTCCAGAAACAATATTAGGAAAAGAATTAGAAGCTGATGAAATAATAAATTTGATATTTGATAAGCTTATTTAAAAATAATATTAATATGAATGGAGCTTAAAATATGAAAAATATTTTAATACATGGATTAGGTCAAAACGAAACAAGTTGGGATATGGTAGAAACAGAATTAAATATTCATAATATGAATGTAGAAAAGCCCAATTTATATTCAATAATAAAAGATACAAAAATAAACTATTCTACTCTATATAAAAAATTTGCTGAATATTGTAATAGGTTTAACGAACAGCTAAACTTATGCGGATTATCTCTTGGTGGAATATTGGCACTAGATTATGCAAAGGAATTTCCAGAGAAAGTAAATTCACTTATTTTAATAGGAACACCTTACAAAATACCAAAATTTCTTTTTAAACTTCAAGGTGTAATATTTCATATTATGCCAAAATCTACCTTTGAGAAAATAGGATGCACAAAAAGAAATTTTTTGTCATTAGTTAGTTCGATGAGCGATTTAGATATTGGAACTAATTTAGATAAAATAGATTGCAAGACATTGATTTTATGCGGAATAAAAGATAATCAAAATATGGAAAATGCAAAATTATTAAATGAGAATATAAAAAATAGTTACTTTAAGACAATTGGCAATGCGTCACATGAAGTGAATGTTGACAATCCAAAAGAACTAGCTAATATAATCTATGATTTCTGGAGAGAAATACAAGAGTAAAAAAATAGAAAGGAGAAAATTTAAATGAGTAAAGAAAATGAGGAAACATTAAAAATATATGATAGAAAGGCATGTACATACTTAAAGACAAGTATTGCACATGACAATCTTGATCCAGAAAAGGCAAAACGTAAAAGTGAATAATTGCATAAATTTATTACAACTAATATTGGTACATTACCTAAAGGTTCAAAAGTATTTGAATTTGGCTCAGGAGATGGAAAAAATGCAAAATATATAGAAGAGTTAGGATATGATGTAACCGCAAGTGATGTAGCAGAAGATTTTATTAATGCAACTAAATCTACAGGCGTAAAAACTATAAAATTTAATGTTTTAGAGGATACATTTAATAAGAAATATTCAGGAATTTTTGCATGGAGAGTATTTGTTCATTTTACAAAAGAAGATGCTTTAAAAGTTTTACAAAAAACGTATGATGCACTAGAGGATAATGGATTCTTTGTTTTTAATGTAATGAATCGTGAAGGAAAAGCTGTTGATGAAGAATGGGTGGATTTTCCTAATGAATATCATATGGGAGCAGATCGTTATTATAGATATTTTAGTGAAGATGAAATGAATGAAATTATTGAAAAAACAGAATTTAAAGTTTCTGGATTTCACACAGAAGGCGGAACAAACAACAACAAATGGTTAGTATATGTTTTGAAAAAATAATAAATATAATAGGGATTTAAGGAACGTCCCTAAATCCCGAAGGAGGAAAAATGAAAGTAGTTAAAAAAGAAAATGCAAGACAATTTAAATATGCTGATACTAGTTCAGTATTGGAATATTCAATTGATTTAAATGAAAAAAACTTAGATTTTTGTATAAATTCAATTACTGGTAGATATCCAGAAAAAGGCTATTGCTCTAATTTAGAATGCGAAGAATTATGTTATGTATTAGAAGGTGTAGGTTCAATATACAAAAAGGGAGAAAATGCAATTGAGTTCAAATCAGGAGATGTTATTTTTCTAAATAAAAAAGATATTTATTATTGGAAAGGGAACTTTAAACTTGCAATTGTATGTACACCTGCCTGGAGTAAAGAACAATGTAAATTATATGATGAATAATAAAATAAGGAGAATACAAAATGAAAGTAATAACTGTATGTGGGAGTTATAAATTAAAAAAAGAAATGAATGAGATTACAGAAAAAATGGCTTTAAAGGGAAATTGCATGTTAACTCCAATTGAATTAACAAAGCATAATAAAGAAGCATATACAAAAGAAGAAGCATCAATGATTGATAAAATGCATAAAGAAAAGATTAAATTATCTGATGCTATATTAGTTGTAAATGTAGATGGATATATTGGAAACAGCACAAAAAGTGAAATTGAATATGCCAAATCATTAGATAAAGAGGTTTTATATTATACAGATTTAGTTAAATAGTTTTTCGAGGGGAGTGTTATTGTGACAAAAATAGTATTTATTAGACATGCAGAATCAGAATATAATAAAGATGGTATTTGGGCAGGAAGAGTTGATTGTAGCTTAACAGAAAAAGGTATAGAAGCAGCTAAAGAATTGGGAAAAACTATAAAAAATAATTTTGATGCTATATATTGTTCCCCTTTAAAAAGAACTAAACAAACGTTAGAAGCAATATTTCCCGATGCAAAACCAATCTATGATAATAGAATAATTGAAATATCAATTGGAGAATGGGAAAATAAGAAAAAAGATTTATTTGATGAACATTTAAGAGAATTGTTCAGGAAAGGTTTATATACGCCACCAGGAGCGGAATCACATCAAGATGTTGATAAACGAGTATGTAACTTTGTAGAAGAACTATTTAAAAAATATAATAATAATGAAAGGATATTAGTAGTAACACATAATGGAATAATACGTTCTGTTAAAAGAAATTTTTTTGAGCCTTCACAAAATATAATGTCTACTAATTTAGGAATGATATCTTTAGATGATTCAAACTATGAATATTATATAAGCAGAAGAGATTTTGAAGAAAGATAATAGAAGAAAGATAATAATTGTAAATAAGTAAGGAGAATAATGAAAAACTTTAATTTATTTGAAGATAGTAATGATGAAAAACAAGCGCCTCTTGCAAGTAGAATGAGACCATTAAGCTTAGATGAAATAGTAGGTCAACAGCATATAATTGGAAAAGATAAATTGCTTTATCGAGCAATAAAAGCAGATAGGCTAGGTTCTATAATATTATATGGACCACCAGGTATAGGAAAAACAACTATTGCAAAAGTAATCGCTAATACAACAAATTCATATTTTAGCAAATTAAATGCTACAAATGCAGGAATTAAAGATGTAGAAAAAATTATTGATGACGCAAAATTTAATTATGGTGCATATAAAAAGAAAACAATATTATTTATAGACGAGATACATAGATTTAATAAAAATCAACAAGACTATTTGCTTCCATTTGTTGAAGATGGTGTTGTTACTTTAATTGGTGCAACTACAGAAAATCCATATTTTGAAGTAAATAATGCGTTACTTTCAAGGTGTAGGATATTTGAATTAAAGCCACTAGAGAAAGATGATTTGATACATATAATGGATAGAGCACTAAAAGATAAAGAAAGAGGCTTAGGAGATATAGATATAGCCATTGATAATGATGCAAAAGAATTTTTAGCAGATATGGCAAATGGAGATGCCAGAAGTGTTTTAAATGCATTGGAATTAGCATATCTTACGACAACGCCAGAAAGTGATGGAAGCCTACATATTACTCTTGAAGTTGCAGAAGAATGCATACAGAAAAAGGCTATAAGATATGATGTAAATGGAGATAATCATTATGATGCAATTTCAGCATTTATAGAATCAATGAAACATACTGAGCCAGATGCTACCTTATATTATTTAGCTAGAATGCTAGTAGCTGGAGAAGACATAAAATATATTGCCAGAAGAATTTGCATATGTGCCTCAGAAGATGTGGGACTTGCAAATTCTGAAGCTTTAGAAGTTGCAACAACAGCTATGCTTGCTGTTGAAAGAGTAGGAATGCCAGAAGCTGCAAAAATATTAGCTCATGCAGCTTTATATGTTTGTTGCTCTCCAAAATCTGATACTGTTTTTGGAATTTTGTCTGCCATGAAAGATGTAGAGAGAACAGGAAATATTCCTATTCCACCATTTTTACAAGATTCAAGTTATAAAAATGCTTATAAACTTGGTAGAGGAATAGGTTTAGATGATGTACATGTATTTCCAAATCATTATTCAGGTCAGAACTGTATGCCAGAAGAATTAAAAGATAGACATTACTTTAAACTATCAGGTACTGGAAAGGAAAAGGAAATACAAGAATTTTTAGATTATTTAAAAAATAATTTGAAATAGAAATGGGGTAAAAATGAATTTTATAGAAAAATTATCTAATTTATATAAAACGAATAAAGATATTGAAATTTATATAGATATGGATGGTACTATTGTAGAACTGTTATTTGATAAAGAAGGAAGCTATACCAAAAAAGGTGTGTATTTAAATAAAAGACCAATAATACCAGTAGTTAATAAACTAGAAGAGATAAAAAACAAATTTCCACTAATAAAATTTAAAATATTAAGTTGTTCTAAAACGAATCAGATGCGAAATGAAAAAAATGAATGGCTTGATATTCAAATGCCATATATAAAGAAAGAAGACAGGGTCATCTTTTCTGAAGAAGCAGGTGATTATGCAAGAGAAGACAGAAATCTTGTAAAAGCTGAATATATAAATAAAAATAATGGCGATGATAAGATAATAATTTTGATAGATGATGATATAGAGGTATTAAAAGGGGTACAAAATTTAAATAAAGAAAATGTATTACCTGTTCATGTTACTTCTATATTAATTTAGGAAAAGAGTGATAGTTTATGAATATTAAAATCTTACAATTAATTGAAGGTGCAAAAAGAGCAACAGGAACAGCTGTTATTATAGATGTGTTTAGAGCATTTACTGTTGAAGCTTATTTGGTAAATAACGGTGTACAAAAATTAATTCCAGTTGGAGACAAACAAATTGCATATGATTATAAAGAAATGCATAAGGATTGTATATTAATTGGTGAAAGACGAGGGATAATGCTGGAAGGTTTTGATTATGGAAATTCACCAACACAAATAGAAAAAATAGATTTTTCTGGGAAAACAGTTGTACATACTACAAGTTCAGGTACGCAAGGAATAGCAAATGCACAAAATGCCAAAGAGATTTTAACAGGAAGTTTAGTAAATGCAAAAGCTATAGCTGAGTATATAAAAATGCAAAATCCAGAAGACGTTTCATTGGTTTGTATGGGCAATGGCGGCCTATCAGAAGCAGAAGAAGACACTTTATGTGCAAAGTATATAAAAAGTTTAATAGAAGGGAAAAATCCTAATTTGGATAAAGAAATTGAGAAATTAAAAATTATTGCGGGTAAAAGATTTTTTGATCCAAAATTACAAAATATTTTCCCAGAAAGAGATTTTTATTTGTCTACAGAATTAAACAAGTTTAATTTTGCTTTAAAAGTTGAAAAAGATAATGAAGGATTAAATTATGTTAGAAAAATAGAAGAAACTAACTAGTATAGATACAATATGAAAATAACTGGTTATTGTATAGAATATTCGATAGTAAAAATAGAGATTAGAAATAATCTCTATTTTTGCTATAAAACTTATTTTGCTACAGCCATAACAGTTATGACAAATTCTGAAAGGAAAAGAAAAAAATTTTAAAAAAACCGTTGACACGGTGTCAGTAAAATGATATATATTAATTGTAGATTGACACGATGTCAGAGAAAGAAAGGTGGCTAAGATTATGAATTTACCAAAAATAGCCCTAGGAGCTTGGGCATGGGGAAATGACGGAACATTTGGAGTTAATTATACTGCAAATGAATTAAAAGATGTATTTGAAGAATGCATGAAAAATGGATTTAATTTATGGGACACAGCATATGCCTATGGAATGGGGCAAATTACAATAAGATATTGGGAAAAAGAGATGAAATAAGGAAGGCGAAAAAATGACAAAGAAAATAATTGACGCAAGAAAAGAAGAAATTATAAATAGTTGCGAGAAACTATATAAAGATAATAACTTTAAAGATATCACAATAAAAAGTATTGGTGAAGAAACAAGTTTTTCGCGTACATCAATATATAATTATTTTCAAACAAAAGAAGAAATATTCCTAGCGCTTTTCACTAGAGAATATGAAATATGGATAGATGATTTAAGTAAAATGTATGAGCAAAATTCTACTATGACTAAAGAGGAGTTTGCAGACAAACTAGCTACTACAATTTCAAAAAGAAAAAATTTACTTAAATTACTTTCTATGAATATGTACGATATGGAAGAAAATAGTAGAATGGAAGAATTAACAGAATTTAAAAAGGCTTACGGGAATTCTATGAAAATGGTTAGAAAATGTATAGATAAATTTTTTAACACAATGAGTGAAGATAAAAAAGACGAATTTATATTTTTATTTTTCCCATTTATGTATGGAATTTATCCTTATGCAGAAGTAACAGAAAAACAAAAACAAGCAATGTCAGATGCAGACGTTCCTTTTAAATATTTAACTATATATGAAATTACTTATAAAGGAATTTTACAGTTTTTAAAATAATAGTAGCTTAATTAAAACGGAGGTAATAATTATGAAAATCGTTATATTAACAGGAAGTTATAATTTGCATGGTACATCAAACACATTAGTTGATGAATTTATAAAAGGTGCTGAAGAAAATAATAATGAGATAATAAGATTTGATACTGCACATTTAAATATACGTCCATGTATTGGTTGCAATCATTGTGGTATGGACGGAGATTGTGTATTTAAAGATGATATGGTGCAAATATTAGATGCAGTAGAAGATGCAGACATGTTAGTTTTAGCAACACCAGTTTATTATTTTGCAATGACAGCTCCACTAAAAGCTGCAATAGATAGATTTTATTCTAGGACTGGAAGAATAAGTCGTAAAAGATTAAGAACAGCATTTATTATGACTTGTTGGAATACAGATGATTCTACAGTTGAGCCATTAATAGTACATTATAAAAAATTAGTTAGTTACATGAACTATAAAGATGAAGGTATGATTATAGGAAAAGGTTGTGGAACTGTAGGAATGATGCCAACACATTTTTATAAAGAAGCATATGAATTAGGTAAAAAGATTAAATAAAATTTTGGAGGAATACTATGAATAAAAAGGTTGTTGCACTCATAATTGCAATTATCATTGTAGGAGTTATATCGGGACTAATTTATGTAATGAATAAGCAAGATGAAAATGGAAACGAAACAAATAATCTAGGAAGTACAAATAATGCAGAACTAACAAATGATCTAATATTAATTAATGGAGGAACTTATCTGATGGGAAGTCCTGAAACAGAAATGCAGAGGGAAACAGATGAGGTACAGCATGAAGTTACAGTAAGCGATTTCTATATTGGAAGATATGAAGTAACACAAAAAGAATATGAAGAAGTAATGGGAGAAAATCCAAGTAATTTTGAAGGAGAAAATTTACCTGTAGAAAATGTTACATGGTATGATGCAATTGAATATTGTAATAAATTAAGCGAAAAAGAGAGATTAACACCTGTTTATACAATTGATGGTGAAAATGTAAGTTGGGATAGAAGTGCAAATGGATATAGATTGCCAACAGAAGCTGAATGGGAATATGCAGCAAGAGCAGGAACAACAACTCCTTTTAATACTGAGAACTCAATAAGTGATGAAGAAGCAAATTACTATGGACATTATCCATATGGAATAGAAGAAAATTATTTTACACAAGAAAATCTTGAGACAGAGCCAGGACAATATCGACAAACAACAGTTGAGGTTGATAGCTTTTCTCCAAACAAATGGGGATTATATAATATCCATGGAAATGTAGCAGAATGGTGTTTTGACTATTATGGGGCATATGATTTAGAAAATACAGACAATCCATCAGGACCTACAACTGGAACATTAAGAATAAATAGAGGTGGAGGTTGGAATGATTATGCAAAACATTTAAGATGTGCATACCGTGCATCAACAACACCAGACCAAAAGATGAGTAATATTGGTTTTAGAGTAGTAAGAAATGGAGATAATAATTCTGACACATCAGTGATTAGTGATACAAATAGAAATTTACAAACACAAACAGGCGGAAATATATTAATTGCATATTTTTCTTGGAGCGGAAATACCGAAAATGCAGCACAAATAATTCAAGAACAAACAGGAGCAGATATTATAGAATTAAACCCAGCAGAACCGTATTCATCAAATTATAGCGAGGTATTAGATCAAGCACAAAAAGATATGAATGCAGATGCAAGACCAGAACTTGCAAACCATGTAGAAAATATGGAGCAATATGACACTATATTACTAGGGTATCCTAATTGGTGGGCGACAATACCAATGCCAGTGGCAACATTTTTAGAAGAATATGACTTTAGTGGAAAAACAATAATTCCATTTTGTAGCCATGGTGGTGGTGGATTTGGCCAAAGCATAACAGATATTTCTAAACTTGCACCAAATTCAAGAATAGGAGAAGGTTTAAGCATACATTATTCAGGAGGCACTAGTTTAGAAAATGATATTACAACTTGGTTAAATTCTAATGGAGTTGCTACAAATTAAAATGTGGGGTAAAGAAAATGAAAAATAAAGTGAAAATGATAATAGATATAGCAATGACAATATTGTTTATTATACTAATGGGTTGTTATGTAACAGATAGTGCTGTACACGAAATATTAGGAACAATTACATTTATACTATTTATACTGCATCATATCCTAAATATAAAATGGTATAAATCTATATTTAAGGGCAAGCATAGTTTTAGAAGAACATTTCACATCATTCTTAATTTATTACTATTTTTAGCAATGGTTGGAATGATGGTAAGTGGAATAATGATTTCAGCTGATGTATTTGCATTTTTAGATATACCAACAACAATGTTTGGAAGGAATTTACATATGATTTCAACAGCATGGGGCTTTGTACTAATGGGAATACATGTTGGGCTTCATATAGCAGGTTTTATGAATAAGTTAAATAAAAAAATGAAAAATAGTACATTTGAATATGTATATTACTTTATATTAATACTATTAGTTGGCTTAGGAATATATTCATTTATATCTTTAAGATTATGGGAAGAAATGTTTTTATTAGTACATTTTAAATTTTTTGATTACGAGCAAAGTCCATTAATGTTTTATTTAAAATATATAGTATTATTAATTGCTATCATTCTAATTATTTATTGGATATTTAATTTTATAAATAAATTTAAAAATAAAAAAGAGGGAGGAAATTAAAATGCAAAAAAATATTGGTTCAAAATTAGCTTTATATCCAATGCCATTATTAGTAATAGGAACAATGGTAGATGGAAAAGTAAATTGGCTTTTAGCAGGTCATAGTGGAATTATAGGACATGACAAGGTTATGGTTAGTTTAGTTAAAACACATTACACAAATAAAGGAATTAAAGACACAAAAACATTATCAATTAATATAGTTGATGAAAGTACGCTAAAAAAAGCAGATTATGTTGGAAGTGTAAGCGGTAGCAAAGTAGATAAATCAGAAGTATTTGAATATCACATAGGTGAAGCAGGTGCTCCAATAATAGATAATGCACCAGTAGTTATGGAATGTAAAGTAGAAGATAATTACGAAACTGAAACTTTTGATAATTTTATAATGTCTATATCAAATACTTATGTTCAAGAAGAAAATTTAGATGAAAAAGGAAAAATAGATTATGCTAAATTTAGTCCAGTTTTATTTGAATTTCCTAAATATACTTATTTAAGAACAGGAGATACTATAGGAAATTGTTTAAGATTAGATAAATAATTAAATATATGGAGGATAAAATTATGAACAAAAAAGTAGTAGCGTTAATTGTTTTAATATTAGTAATAGTTATAGCAGGAATAATTATAGGTATTAATTTAGCGGGAAGAAATGAAAATACAAATATAGCAGAAAACAAAACAAACAATGAAAGACAAACAAATACCGAGGAAGTAGCACAAGCTACGAATAATAAAACAAATACAGAGATAGCTCAAAACAATGAAGGAAATGGAAGTGGAAAAATATTAGTAGTATATTTCTCTCATACAGGTAATACAGAAACTGTTGCAAACTTTATACATGAAGCAGTTGGAGGAGATATTGTAAAACTAGAAACAGAAGAAGAATATACTGATAATTACAATGATTTATTAGATATAGCACAAGAAGAAAAAAATGAAAATGCAAGACCAGCCTTAAAAACACAAATAGATAATATTGATGAATATGATACTATATTTTTAGGATACCCAATTTGGTGGGGAGATATGCCAATGGCATTATATACATTTTTAGACGAATATGACTTAAGTGGAAAAACAATAGCACCATTTACTACGAGTGGAGGCTCTGGACTTTCTGGAACACCTAGTGATATAGAGGATGAAGAGCCAAATGCAACTGTAACAGAAGGATTATCAATAATGGATGATAATGTAGAAAATTCACAAGATGATGTAAACGAATGGTTATCTGAAATAGGTTTTTAAGGAGAAGAATATAGTATGAAAAAAGTTATATTAATAATAATTCTATTAATAATTATAATCAGTGTTATAGAAACATTAGTATATTTTAATAAAACTGAAAACATTCAAAACAATAATAATTTGGAACAAGAAAGTACAGAGGATAAAATAAATAATGTTGTTGAAAATAGTACTAATGCAAATGATTCTCAAAATTTACAAAATGAGGGAGAAGAAGTAAGTATGGAAAATGTAAGAATAAAATTAACTGTAAATGGAAATGAAATATTTGTTAGATTAGATGATAATCAAGCAAGTAGAGATTTTTTAGAGATGTTGCCTTTAACTTTAACATTTGAGGACTTTAATAATACAGAAAAAATAGCAACTTTACCAAATGAATTATCAACAGAGGATTTACCTTCAGGATATACACCACAAGTTGGAGATTTTTCATATTATGCACCTTGGGGAAATATATCAGTGTTTTATAAAGATTTTAGATATTCTAATTCTTTATATAAGTTAGGAACAATAGAAGCTGGTACTGAAATATTAGGAAATTTAAATAATGATTTTGAAGTAACTATTGAAAGAGTTGATTAAAAAGATTATTATATGTTTGAATAAAAACAAAATTGATAATTAAAAATAAGGAGGTTTTATTATGAGTTTTACAATTAATATATATTATACAGGAGAAAACGGAAGTGCAAAAAAATTTGCAGAAGAAATGGTTGAAAAAGGAGTAGTAGAAAGAGTAAGAGCTGAAAAAGGTAATCAAAAATATGAATATTTCTTCCCAATGGATGATCCAGAAACAGTTTTATTGATAGATAGATGGGAAAATCAAGAAGCTTTAGAGGAACATCACAAATCTCTAATGATGAAAGAAATTGCAGATTTAAGAGATAAATATCATCTTCATATGAGAGTAGAACAATTTGTAGAAAGAAAATAATTAATTTTTAAGTATGTCATCATGTTATATGGTGACATATTATAATTTATAAGTATTTCCTTGATTGCATTCTAAAAAATATTAAATCTTTTTTAGAGTTAAAGAGAAAATTTAGTTATAATTTCATTGAAAAGTTTTTGTACTCGCGGTACAAAAAAATAAAAATAATTGACGATTTTTTAGATTTATATTATCCTAATAAAGGCGAAAAAATAGAAAATAAATATGGAGGAAATATAAATTATGAGCAAAGATGTTTTAGAAGTAAGAGATTTAAAAGATATGTTAAACAAAACAAAAAATTTATATGCAGACAGACCATGTTATACAATTAAGACTGAAGAAGGAGAATATAAATCTTATACACATAGTGAAGTAAGAGACATGATTGATTACCTTGGTACAGCATTAATTAGTTTAGGTTTAAAAGATAAGAGAATTGCTGTTATAGGAGAAAATAGATATGAATGGGAACTTGCGTATTTATCAGTAGCATGTGGTACAGGTATTGTAGTTCCTTTAGATAAATCATTACCCGCAAATGAATTAGAAGATTTAATAGAAAGATCAGAAGTTGAAGCAATTTTTTATACAAAGAAATATCAAGAGACAGTAGAAAAAATAAAATATAATGAAAAAAATAAATTAAAACACTTAATTTCTATGGATTCAGATATACACAAAGAAGGAATTTATTCTCAAAAAGAATTAATAGAAAAAGGAAAAGAATTAGTAGAAGCAGGAAATAGAGAATTTATTGATGCAAAAATAGATCCAGAAGTAATGGACATAATGTTATTTACATCAGGAACAACATCAAAATCTAAAGTTGTAGCACTATCACATAAAAATTTAGTTTCTAATTTAATGGATTGTGCTCATGTAATAGATTTAGATTCTACTGATAGAGTATTATCATTTTTACCATTACATCATGTTTTTGAATGCACAGTAGGTATGTTACTTTCATTATATTTAGGAGCAAATAGATTTTTCTGTACAGGAATGAGACATATAGTAGAAAATTTAAATGAATATAAAATAACATTTACATCTTTTGTACCAGCTATTTATGAAGCAATGCATAAAAATATTTTAAAGACTCTTGAAAAACAAGGTAAACTTGAAGCAGTTAGAAAACTTATGGAAGCAAATAAAGATAAAACTATGGCAGAAAAGAAAGAAATATTTAAAGATATTCATAATATATTTGGTGGAAATATAAAGATGTATATAAGTGGAGCAGCAGCATTAGATAAAGAAGTAGAGGAAGATTTTAGAGCTTGGGGAATCAATTTATGCCAAGGATATGGATTAACAGAAACATCTCCAGTTATTGGCGTAGAATATGGTGAAAACTTTAGAGTAGGTTCAATAGGTCAAGCACTTCCACATATTCAAGCAAGAATAGACGATGCAAATGATGAAGGAATGGGAGAACTTGTTGTAAAGGGACCAAATGTTATGCTTGGATACTATAATGATGAAGAAGCAACAAAAGAAGTTATGGAAGATGGATGGTTCCACACAGGAGATTTAGCAAAAATAGATGAAGATGGATATATCTTTATTTGTGGAAGAAAGAAAAGTGTAATAGTACTTAAAAATGGTAAAAATATATTTCCAGAAGAAATGGAAGCACTAGTAAATAAAATTGAAGGTGTTAAAGAATCATTTATTTTTGGAAAACAACAATCAGATGATAAAGATGATATAAAAATAAATGTAAAAATAATATATGACAGAGACGTAATGAAAGAAGCATATAAAGTAAAAACAGATGAAGAAATTTACAAAGTTTTAGCAGATAAAATTAAAGATATAAACCAAATAATGCCAAAATATAAAGCAATAAGAGGAATATTAATCTCAGAAGAACCATTAATAAAAACAACAACAAGCAAAATCAAGAGACAAGCAAATCTAGAAGTAATAGAAAAAGAAAACAGAGATTAGGATAGGGATTTGGGGACGTTCCTTTTTTCCCTATAATTATATATTTGTAAAAAAGATTGATTTATAAATGCATAAATCAATTTTTTTTACATTAAAATATAGAAAACATGATAAAGGAATGATAAAATACATAAAAAATAAGAGGTAAGAATGAATATAAAAGATTACGGGTTTAAGGATGAATTAAATAAAAATGAAATTCAAATTGTTGCAAGAATTATATCGACATATAGAGAACGATATGAAATAGTTTGTGATTATGGAGAAACTTTTGCAAGACTAAAGCAGTCAAACTATTATGGCAATCAAAAAAATGCTTATCCAACAATTGGTGATTTTGTGCTAATAGAATGGAATGATTCTGGAGATAGTTTAATTACCAAAACTTTGGAACGAAAAACATCATTTGTTAGAACGAAGCCAATGGAAGATAGAAAATCAAGAGATGGAGAAAAGGAACAAGTAATAGCAGCAAATTTTGACTATGTATTTATACTTCAATCATTAAATAATAATTTTAATTTACGCCGACTAGAAAGATATTTAACATTAGCATGGCAATCAAAAGCTGTTCCAGTTGTGGTACTAACTAAAAGTGATTTAGTTAGTAATTCTAATGAATATATAAATAAAGTAAAAGACATTGCTCCAGATGTTGATGTATTTGCAATAAGTGCTGAAACAAACGTCGGATTAGAAAATTTTAATAAATATTTTAAAAAAGGAAATACATTGGTATTTTTGGGCTCATCTGGAGTAGGTAAATCTACCCTAGTAAATGCTCTTGCAGGAAAAGAAATAATGAAAACAGGAAAAATAAGAGAAGAAGATTCTAGAGGAAGGCATACAACCACATCCAAATATCTAATAATGTTAGAAAATGGAGCTATGATTATAGATACACCGGGTATGCGTGAACTTGGAATGTGGGATGTTTCAACTGGTTTAAGTAAGTCTTTCGAAGATGTGGAACAATATATAGGCACATGTAAATTTAAAGATTGTACTCATACAAATGAGCCTGGTTGTAAAGTATTAGAAGCAATAAGTAATGGAGAGCTTTCAGTAGCCAGGTTTAATGAATATATGAAATTGAAAAATGAAGCAAAGTATACTGAAAATTCAAAAGAATATATTAGAGGTAAACAAGAAAAGTTTAAAGTGTTTTCAAAAAAATTAAGAAATAAGAGAAGAAAATAGGAAAAGGAGTTTTTTATGTATAGGGCAGATAAACTAGTTATATTTGATTGGGGAGGAGTAATAGAAAGCCATAGAGATGGTGAATATTGCTTAAATATAGCAATAACTAATCTTATAAAACATTTTAATAATAATGTAGATGAAAGCAATTTAATTGAAAAATATTTCTATGTTACAGCTCGCAAACTTAGGCAGGATTTTAAAGAATATACATGGTTTGATAAAATAAAAAATGAGTTTAATTTGCAGTGTAATGAAGATGAATTCTATGATTTTTATATAAAAGAATTTGATAAAATAGAATATTATAAAGATGTAGTAGATTACGCACATAGCTTAAAATCTAAATGTAAAATAGGGATATTATCTAATCTAGGTACAATTGATAAGCAAAGATTAGATAAACAAGTTGATTTAAAACAATTTGATTATGTTTGGCTTTCATGTGAACTAAAATACAGTAAACCTAATACAAAAGTCTATGAAATTGTAGAAAATGATTGTAAACTTAATCCTACTAATATTTTATTTATAGACGATGTACAAGCAAACTTAGAACCTGCCAAAGAAAAAGGATGGAATATTTGTAATGCATTTGGTTATGAATTAGACAAAATACAAAGAAGTGTAGAAGAATTTTTAAGAAAATAGGAGGGAATTAAAATGAATGATTCAAAAGAGTATATTGGTAAAATGGTAGAAGCTAAAATAGATAGGCCAATGGGAACAGGACATCCTGAATTTCCAGAATCTATATATCCTATTAATTATGGATATATACCTAATACAATTAGTGGAGATGGAAAAGAGTTGGATTGCTACATATTAGGTGTATTTGAACCAGTAAAAACTTTTAAAGGAAAATGTATTGCTGTATTACATAGAGTTAATGATAATGATGATAAATTAATTTTAGCGCCAGAAGGCAAAGATTATTCTGATGATGCAATAAGAGCATTAACCGAATTCCAAGAAAGATTTTTTGAAAGTATGATTATTAGATAAACATAATGTATAGACAATATTTGACAAAAATGTTAAAATACTATCATACTTGTAATTTATGAGCCAATAAATTGGAGGATGTTTAATGAATATATTTGATAAAATACCAGAAAATTTTTTTTCTATCTTAGTATCTAAAAATAAAAATATTTATATTGATTCGTTATTTATATTAAGAGAAGCATTTAAACAGGAAATGACAATTTCGAAAGAAAACATAATAGCACGATTAATAAATAATTTAGAAGAAGAATTTTATAAAGAAGATTTTTCAGAAGATGATGATGCAAATGAATTAAAGGACAATAATATATCTAGTAAGGCATATTTCTTATTAAGAAAATTGAAGTGGGCTGGTTGGATAGAATTTGAGTTTCAACGAGAGTCCTTTGAAGAATATGTCATTATACCAGATTATTCAATTAAATTCATAAATTTATTATATTCAATAGTGGAAGAAAAACAAGTAGAATACAATTCTTATGTGTTTGCTACTTATTCTAGTTTAAAATTAGCTAGTATAGAAAAAGGAGAAACATATAATGCAATTATTACAGCTTATAATAATACTATACAATTAATTAATGAATTAAAATCATTATATAATAGTTTGGGAAGATTTCATAGAAAGATGTGTAATCAGAATAATATAAATAGCATTATAAATGAACATTTTTTTGAATATAAAGAATATAGTGATGAAATGATATTCCCAAGGTTCACAAGAGATTCTGTTCCAAGATACAAAACCCCAATAAGAGACATGTTAAATGATATTTTAGCAGATGAAGAAAGATTAAAAAATACAATACATATTGCTAGTAAAAGCACTAAATATAAAACAGCTGAAGAGGCAGAAAATGATATTTTATCAAAAATTAGAACTGTATTAGAAATATATGAAAATATAGACTTAACAATGAATCAAATAGAACAAAAAAATACCGACTATATAAGGGCTTCAGTTCACAGAATACAATATTTATTAACAAATGATAAGGAATTAAAAGGAAAACTTGTTAATGTATTAAAAAACTCTAATAATCCAGAAGTTGTTGATGAAATGGAAAAACAAGTAGGTTTATTAAGACAGGAATATATAAGTAAAGAGTCTATTTATGTAAGAAATTCTAATGTAAAAAGAAAACAAGGTAATCTTATTCCATTAAAAAAAGAAAAAGAGATAGATGCAAAAGTTTTTTACGAATTTGCAAAAAGCCTTGAAAATATGTATAGCAACAAAAAAATTAATGAATTTATGGAAAAAAATTTTAAGAATAAACCATTTATTAATTCACAAGAAATCGAATTAAATACAACAGAGGATTTAATACTTTTAATACTTGCAACAATAAAAGGCGATAAATCAGGCAAAAGTTTTTATTATATAAAAGACAGTAATGAAACAATAAATAATAATGGTTATAAAATACCAAATATAAAATTTATAAGGAGAAGTTAAATGTTTATAGAAAAATATGAAGAATTAACAAATTTCGAAAAAGAAAATTTCAAAAGAATAGTAAGTTTAATACTTAGTAAAACTTTTATTGGAAATAGAGTATATGACAAAAATCAAAAAGTATTTAAGTCAAATAGTGATTATAGGTTTATTAATAGAAATATAGAATTATTTAGCGAATACTTAGATGTAGCAGGTTTTAAATTAATAAAGGATAACAATTATGAAGTTATATATATAAAAAATGAATTTGGATATAACAAAAAAAGACTTGATAAAAATACAACAATATTTTTATATGGTTTAAGATTGATATTTGATGAAGATAGAGACAGTGTAAAATTAAATACAGATGCAATTACAACTGTAGCCGATATTATAAAAACACTAATAGATGTTGGAGCATATACAAAAAAGCCATCTGATAGTGAAATTAGAACAGCATTGTCAACATTAATTAGTTTTAATATTATACAAAAAATAGATGGTATATTAGAAAAACCAGAAACAAAAATTGTAATATTGCCATCAATTTTATTTGTTATAACAAACGAAAAAATAAGCCAATTAAGTCAATATATTAATACATTAGAAGAAACAAATGAAGAAGAAAATATAGAAGATAGTGAAGAAATGGGAGAGGAAGAATAAATGAAAATATTAAAAAGGATGTTATTAATAAATTGGCATTATATTAGCAAGCAAATGATTGACTTTGATATTATAAACTTTTTAACAGGGAAAAACGGTTCTGGAAAATCTACAATTTTAGATGCTTTGCAATTATTAATTTTAGGTGATACAAGGGGAAATTTTTTTAATAAAGCAGCTAATGATAAAACAGATAGAACTCTTGAAGGCTATTTAAAAGGTGAAATAGGTGATGATGGAGATGTTGGATATAAATATTTAAGAAATGATAGATTTTCAAGTTATATTGTCTGTGAGTTTTACGATACTGTTATAAGAAAATATTTTTCGTTGGGTGTTGTTTTTGATGTATATAAAGATAGTGATATAGAAAGTCATTTTTTTTCATTTAATAATCGAATACCAGAGAATGAATTTGTAAATGAACAAAATATACCATTTTCATTTAAAGATTTAAAAAGCTTTCTAGCAAGAAAATTTTCTAATAAAAATTATGATTTCTATAGTAGTAATAAGCAATATCAAGATGCACTTAGAGGCAAATTAGGAGGTATAAATCAAAAGTTTTTTAATTTGTTTAAAAAAGCTGTAACATTTACACCAATTAATGATATAGAAAAATTTATTGTAGAATATGTATGTGATGTAAAAAATAAAATTGATATAACAGAAATGCAAGAAAATATAAGGCAATATAATAATTTAGCAAAACAAATAGAAATTATGAAAACTAAAGAAAGTGAATTACAAGAAATAGAAAATACTTACAATACGTACATAGAGCAAGTTTCAAAAGAAAGAGAAGAACAGTATTTAATTTGGAGAGCAGAAAAGCAAATAGTTATAAATGAGCTAGAAAAATTAAATAATAATCTATTAAATAGAAAAAATGAAAAAAGCGAACTTGAAGAAAACACAAATAAATTAGAACTAAATAAAAACAAACTAAATGATGAAATTACAGAATTAATTGAAACTAGAGCAAAATCTGATATAGAAATAAAAAGAAAAGAACTTGTAAATAAAATAGATGTAATTAATACAGAAATAAAAAGAATAAATAATTTAATAGAAAAAAGTATAAATTCTTTAAGAAATCACAGCTTAAAATGGAATGCTAATATTGTGCAATTAGAAAAAATTAAAACTAAAATTATAGCTAAAGAACTTGATGAATTAGAAAATATGCATGATTTATTAAAATACTTAGATAGTATTAATGAAGATAATTTTACAACATTAGAGCTTGATGCAATTATAAAGTTAAAACATGAGATAGATAATATTATTAAATTGGGAAATACTATATTTTATTCTACAAACCAGGAATATGAAAATGACTGTAAAATAAAACAGGAATTAGAAAACGATATAGCTAAGTTGGAAAAAGGAATAAATCCTTATGAACAAGAATTAATAAAGTTTAAATTACAATTAGAAAATCAATTAAAAGAGAAGTTTAAAAAGAATATTGATGTATTTATTTTAGCGGATTTATTAGAGATAAAAGATAATAAATGGCAAAACGCTATAGAAGGATATTTAAACACACAAAAGAAATATCTTGTTATTGATCCAGAATTTTTTGAAGAAGGATCTAAAATTTACAGAGAATTAGCAAGAAATAATAATAAAATACATTCTTTTGGAATTATTGATATAGATAAAATATATAAGGAAAATACTTTAAATCCAAATGCTAATAGTTTAGCTATGGAGGTTATAACTCAAAATAAATTTGCTCAAATATATGTTAATTATGTATTAGGAAGAGTTATAAAATGTGAAACAATAGGTGAATTAAGAAATAATAAAATAGCTATAACACCAGATTGCATGTTATATCAAGGTTATGTGTTAAGAAAGATAAATCCAAGTTTTTATAAATATCCAATAATAGGTAAAACAGCGCTAGAACAACAAAAACAAATAAAACAAGAAGAACTTATTAAATTAAAAGAAAAAATTACAAATGAAGAAAAAATCATTGAGGTAATGAAAAATATAAAACAAATGTCTAATTTTAGTGAAGATGATATTCATAATCTTAGTGATAATTTAGATGAGGCGATTAAGTGTCAAAATTATTTAATTGAAAAAGAAGAAATACAGAAAGAATTAGATAGTATGGATATGTTTTGGTTAAATAGAATATCAGAAGAAATAACTAAGAAACAAGATAAGAAATCGGAAATGGAAGATCTGATAAAAGAAAACAATAAAAAAATAGTACAATTAGATACAGAAATAAGATTTGATGAGACAGAAAGAATTCCAGAAAAAGAAAAACAATTGGAAGAAAAAGTTAAACAAATAGATGAAGCTTATGAGAAAGATTGGCAAGAAAAGATTGGAGAAGAAAAATATGAGATACAAACGCTAAAAAGACAACCTGAAAAAATAGTTGAAATATTTGGGCGTAATATAAAACATACATATAATAAAATGGAACAATCTAAAACTGAGTTGGTTCAGAAAAGAAGTGATTATAATACAAAATATCAATTTTCATTTAATATTCAAGATGGAAGCAACAAGGAATTTAAAGAAGAGTTAAATAAACTAAAAGAAGTTGCTTTACCAGAATATTTAAATAAAATTGAAGATTCTAGAAAAAAAGCATATGAACAATTTAGAATAGAATTTTTGGACAAGCTAAAATCTAATATAGATGAAGTAAAATCACAAATTAAAGAATTAAATAGCGCCTTAAGTGAACGCAAATTTGGAACAGATATATATAGCTTTAAAGTTACACCAAAACAAGAATACAAAAGATTCTATGATATGCTACAAGATGAATTATTATTAGGAGATTGGGGAATTGGACAAGAACAGTTTAATCAAAAATATTCGCAGGAAATAAGAGAATTATTTGACAAAGTAACAACAACAGATTTAAATTCGAATGTAATTTCTGACGAGGAATATGAAAAAAACATAAGAGAATATACAGACTATAGAACATATTTAAACTTTGATCTTATTGTAAAAGATGAACATGGAAATGAGCAGAGGCTTTCAAAAACCTTATTAAGAAAATCAGGAGGAGAAACTCAAACACCTTTTTATATATCTATACTTGCGTCATTTGCACAAGTATATAGAATTAAAAATAATGATAATACTGTAAGACTAATCGTTTTTGATGAGGCATTTAGCAAAATGGATAGTGAAAGAATTGGAGAAAGCATAAAATTATTAAGAAAAATTGGTTTTCAAGCAATTTTTGCTGCACCACCAGAAAAATTACAAGATATTCAAAGTTTAGTAGATTCTACTTTACTAGTGTTAAATCCAGAAGAACATGAAATTATTGTAAAGAAATATACAAATAAAGAAGAATGGTAAAATTAATGTTATAATAGGGCGGAGATTTGTAATGGACTATAAAAAAATATTGTTAAATAAACTAATAGACAGATATGAGAAAAGTAAATCAATCTATGAACAAACAAACAGAAGAATCATATTGAAGATGAAAGATATTAAAGAATATGATATTGAAAATTTTGAAAGTAAAAAGATATTTCATGACACTATAAACGAATTAAAAAATGAAAATATAATAGATTATTCTTGGGAATTATATGAAACAGGAAATATCTTAAAAGAAATATGGTTAAACAAAGACAACGTAGAAAAAGCATATGCAATTACAAATAGAATTGATATAAGACAGCAAAATAGTATACTATTAAAATATTTGAATAAATATCATTTTGATCAGGAGTGGTTAGAAAAATATAGAAACGATATGATTTGCTATATAAACGAAAAGCATAAAACAAATAACTTATTTCCATATCAATTTGCTGAAGATGTTTTAAAGGTATTAAAAGAAATTGATAATAAAAAAGAAGTTTTGAAAAGAGTACTTAGTATAAATTGTTTTGGTGATTCCAAATATTTTGAGAAATATATTGAACATATTATTGTTAGAATAATAAAAAAATATTTGTTAGTAAATGAAAGTCTAGAAGAATATACAAATGAAGATATTTTATTAGAAGTTGGGATTTCAAAATATCCAGAGGTTTTGGAGTTTTGCGGTGATTTAGAATATTATATTAATGATATAAAAATAGAATATAAAAAAGAAACTGTTCGGAAGTTATATTAATAGTTATAATGTTAGAAAAATGAAAAATTTAAAAATAAAAAATGCAAGTAAAATTATTTTTATAGAAAATAAAGCAAATTATATTGATTACATACAAAATAAAAAGAGTAATGATGAATTTGTAGTTTATCATGGAGGAATGTATGGACCAATAAAAGGTCAATTTTTTAAATATTTATATGAGTCTGCCAAAAGTAAAAAATTCTTTCATTGGAGTGATATAGATATTGGAGGATTTAGAATTTTTGTTAGATTGAAAAAGATTATACCAAGTATTCAACCATATAAAATGGACACAGAATCTTTTTATAGTAAACAAAGTTATTGGAAAGAAATGAATGAAGAATATAAAGGTAAATTATTAGAAATGAGAAGACAAAATAAATATTCTTGTTTTTATGATATAATTGATGAGATGTTAAAAAATAATAGTAAACTAGAACAGGAAGCTTTTATATAAAAGTAGAATCATCTTGCGTAATATATGAATTTAATCAAAAAGATAGAAAAATGGGTATAGAAAATTATTTCATTTCATGTTAGTATATTTTTATATGGAATATATATCACAATATTTTTAATAATAATCGGGAGTAAATTATGAAAATTTTAGTGTTATCCTGTAGTACAGGTGGAGGACATAATGCTTGTGGACATTATATAGAAAAAGAATTTAAAGAAAATAATGTTGTATGTGATTTTTTAGATTATTTTGATATTTTAGGTCCTAAGGCAAAAGAACGATCTGAAAAAATTTATTTAGATACAACAAAGGGAAATGGTAAAGTATTTAAATTGGCATATAAATTAGGTGAAGCATATAGTAAAACAGGAATAACTAGCCCAGTTTATAGTTTTAATAAATTGATGAGAAATAAAATTTATGAATATATTGAAAAAAATAATTATGACTTAATTATTTCTCCACATTTATTTCCTGCAATGGCTATAACAGCACTTAAAGAAGAAGGTAAAAATATAAAACTTATCAATGTGGCAACAGATTATCATGCTGTTCCATTTTGGGAAGAAACAAAACCAGATTATTTTGTAATACCACATATTAGTTTGGAAGATGAATTTATAACGAAAGGATTTAAAAAAGAAATACTACTAAATTTCGGTATATCTGTTTCAAGTGCTTTTCATGATACACAAAATAATTCCATATCATTACCAACAGATAAAGATATTATTTTAATTACATCTGGCAGTATGGGGTTTGGAAAAATGAAAGATATTGTTAAATCTATATTAAAAAATATTGAAAATGTTTATGTTATTGCAATTTGCGGTAATAATAAGAAATTATATTCTGAATTACAAGACATAATTAATGAACATTTAGAGGTTAAAGGATATGTTAATAATATAAACGAATATATTGCTGAAAGTACCATTGTATTAACTAAACCAGGAGGACTTACAAGTACTGAAGTTGGAGTAATAAGAAAGCCATTAATTCATTTAATGCCAATTCCTGGTGTTGAAAATTATAATGCAAAATTTTTTCAGAAAAATGAACTTAGTTTAGTTTCTAACAGTGTAGATGAAGTAATAATGAATACAAAAAAATTACTAAAAGATAAAAATATACAAAACAATATGATAGAAAATCAATCTAAAATTATAAACAGAAATTCTGCAAAAGATTTAGTAAATTTTGTTTTAAAGAATTTTTAATATAACTTTTTGGCAATTGTAATATTAAAGAATATTCAAGTAGTATATTATTTGTACCATTTTTTGTAAAAAAATACTACACAAAATAAAAAAAGTATGATAAAATACTTGTAGTGTTGTTTAAAAAGTGGATAAATTTAGCAACAAAACAATCTATTTACATAAAAAACAATCTGAAATTTCTGGCACAATTTTGGCACAATTCGTTGGGTAAAGAACCTCGAAACCCTATATAAATGGGCAAAGAACAATAAAGAAATTTCACTTGATGTTTATATGATAGAACAGCCGAAAGTGGCTTAAATACTGAAAAAATTGAGAAGGAGGAATTAAAAATGAGCCGGACACAGTAAATGGCATAATATACAAGCAAAAAAAGGAAAAGCTGATGCAGCAAGAGGAAAAATATTTACAAAACTTGGAAGAGAAATATTAATCGCAGTAAAACAAGGTGGACCAGACCCGGCAGGTAATTCCAAATTAAAAGATGTAATTTCAAAATGTAAGGCAAATAACATGCCTAATGATACAATAAATAATGCTATTAAAAAAGCATCTGGAGCAACAGATACTTCAAATTATGAAGAAATTACATATGAAGGATATGGAACAAATGGTGTTGCAGTTATAGTAGAAGCTAGTACAGATAATAGAAATAGAACAGCAGCAGATGTAAGACATGTATTTGATAAAGCAGGTGGAAATTTAGGAACAACAGGTTGTGTATCATATTTATTTAATAAAAAAGGAATTATTGTTATAGATAAAGAAAGTACAAATATGGAAGAAGATGATTTAATGATGCTAGCATTAGATGCTGGTGCAGAAGATTTTTCTTCAGACGAAAATTGTTATGAAATAACAACAGCTCCTGCTGATTTCTCAAGTGTAAGGGATGCATTAGAAGAAGCTGGATTAGAATTCGTAGAAGCAGAAGTTCAAATGGTTCCAACCACATATGTTTCTTTAAGTGAAGCTGATGGAGAAAAAATGCAAAGATTAATAGATAATCTAGAAGATTTAGATGATGTTATGAACGTATACCATAACTGGGAACAATAAGAAAAATTGCTCTGCAATTGCATAGATATACAAAATTTAACATTGCAGATTCATAAACAAATGGCAATTTTTCATACGCAATAATTTAAAAATAGTAATAATTTATATATAAAGCACATATATATTTAATATATGTGCTTTTTTCATGTTCTATTATTAAATTATCGAATATGAAAAACATAAATATGGAAAGGACAAGGTAATGACATATAACGAGATTTTAAGATATTTCCCAAGAAGAATAAGTACTAGCCTAGAAGATATTTTTAAACAAACAAATTATGTTATAGAAGAAATTAGATTAAGAACAGAAAGACCGATAATAATAAAACATTCCAAAGGGGAAGAAATATTAAAAACAACAGTTACAATAAATGAAATATTAGAAACGCTTCAACATATTTGTGATAATTCAATATATACATATCAAAATCAGATTTGCAATGGATTTGTTACTATAAAAGGTGGACATAGAATAGGAATATCTGGAAGTGTAGTACAAACTGATGGCAAAATAAGCAATATAAACTATATTTCAAATCTTAATTTTAGAATAGCCAGACAAATAATAGGGGCTAGTAATGAAATATTAAGATACATAATAAATATGGAAGAAAATAGCATATACAATACTTTAATTGCATCATCACCAGGAGCTGGTAAAACGACAATCTTAAGAGATGTAGTAAGAAGGCTAAGTGATGGGATTGATCAAATTAATTTTAGAGGTAAAACGATAAGCCTTGTAGATGAAAGAGGAGAGATTGCTGCGGTATATAAAGGCGTTCCGCAGAATGATATTGGAGTTAGAACAGACGTTATGGACAACGTGGACAAAAGTATTGGTATGAAACTGCTAATAAGATCTATGTCTCCAGAAATAATTGTTGCAGATGAAATAGGAAAAGACGAAGATGTAGAAGCTATAAATTATGCAGTTTGTTCTGGAATCAAGGGGATTTTTACTGCACATGGTGGAAGTTTAAAAGAATTACAATTAAATCCTGCAATATCAAAAATAATAAATAAACATATATTTGAAAGAATAATTTTTTTAGATAAAAATATTAAAGGAAAAGTAAAAACGGTATATGCTCTAGACAAAATAAATAATGAATATGTAACAATTTAAATTCTTGGTTCTAAAATGAAATTTAATGAATATATATAATAGGGGAAGATAAAAATGGAAATTTTTAAAATAATACTTTTAACAGCAGTAATGGGCATGTGTACAGTTTTAGGAATTATGAAAGCAAATAAATATAAATTAAGAGTAATTGATCTGCAAGAAATAAAAAAAGCTTTAAATTTGGCAATAACAAAAATGAGATATACATATGAACCATTACCGGAATTATTTAAAGAAATATCAAAAGATTTAAATGAAAACATAGCTAATATTTTTATTAAAGCACATACATATATGGAAAACTTAAATGCGGGACAGGCATGGGAAAAAGCGGTTGATGAAAGTAGCAATAACTTTACAAATGAGGATATGAATATCATTAAAGGACTATCAAAACTATTAGGTAAAACAGATTTAGAAGGACAACTTATGCAAATAGAATTAACAACCAAATTACTAGATGAACAAATCATAGAAGCAACAAATCTACAAAATAAAAACACCAAATTATATAAAACATTAGGAGCGACAGTTGGACTTGCTATAATGATTATTTTTATATAAGGGGAGAGCAATATGGATATAAATTTATTATTTAAAATAGCAGCAATAGGAATTTTAGTAGCGGTACTATACCAAGTATTAGTACGAGCAGGGCGAGAAGACCAGGCCATGATGACAACACTTGCAGGTCTAATTATAGTATTAACAATGGTAATAAAGGAAATAAGTTCATTGTTTGGCAGTGTTAGAACAATGTTTAACTTATAGAAAATAGGAAAAATAGGGAAATAGGGACGTTCCTTAAAATCCCTATCAGAAAAAATCATTAAATGGGGATTTTAAGGAACGTCCCCAAATCCCTAGAGGAGATAACATGGATATTATAAAAATAGTAGGAATTGGGATAGTTGCAGTAATTATAATAACTATAATAAAGCAGTATAAACCAGAATTTGCTATTTATATTTCTATCATTGCTGGTATAATCATTTTTTTTATGGTTTTTGACCAACTCTCTGGAATAATTAATTTGATAAACGAATTAACGTCTAAAGCGAATATAAATAGTGATTTTATAAAAATACTTCTAAAAATTACAGGAATAGCTTTTTTAGCAGAATTTGCAGTTCAAATATGTATGGATTTAGGAGAGTCTGCTTTAGCTAATAAAGTTGATTTAGGTGGCAAAGTTATAATAATTTCTCTTTCTATTCCAATACTATCTTCATTAGTAGAATCTGTTGTACAAATTCTACCTTAAAGGAGTTTGCAAATGAAAAAACTAATAACAATATTTGCTATTCTGATTTGTATTTTTGGTACAAGTATTTCTATAGCAGATACAGAAGATGAAGTTATAAATTCTCAAATGGATTCATTTAATATTTCTAATTTTATAGATGAGGCCAACAAATATTCCAATGATATTCTTAAAGATATTGACATACAAGAATTGTTAAATAATGCTATAAAAGGAGAATTAGATACAAATCAATTATTAAAAAATATTTTTCCTCTTCTTGGCACAGAAATTAAAGAAGCATTAAAAGTTATGGGAAGTATATTAATAATTGTATTAATACATAGTGTACTAAAAAGTATAAGTGATAATCTAAATAATAAAAGCGTAGCTCAAATTACATATTATGTACAATATATTTTAATTGCAACAGTAATAATGACTAATTTTTCAAACATTATATCACTTACAAAAGAAGCAGTAGGAAATATGATTTCTTTTATCCAATTATTATTTCCTCTTCTAATGACATTAATGCTTGCTTCTGGAAGTGTTGTGTCGGTAAATTTAGTACAACCAATAATATTATTTATAATAAATTTAATTTCAAATATATTTCAATCAATAATCATACCAATAATCTTAGTAGGTACAGCACTTGCAATTGTTTCAAAAATATCAGATAGAATTCAAATAGACAAATTATCAAAATTTTTAAAATCAAGTTCAGTTTGGGTAATAGGAATATTACTTACAATATTCGTAGGAGTTTTGTCAATAGAAGGGACTTTAGGTAGTAGTGTAGATGGTATAACAGCAAAAACAGCTAAAGCTGCAGTTTCTAGTTTTATTCCTGTTGTAGGTAAAGTGCTAGGAGATGCAGTTGATACAGTAATTGGCTGTTCAGCAATTTTAAAAAATGCTATAGGAATAGTTGGTGTTATTGTAGTAATTGCTATATGTATAACACCAATATTAAAACTAGCAATTATAACTATAATATATCATCTTACAGCAGCTTTATGTGAGCCAATAGCCGATTCCAAAATTGTATCATTAATAACTCAAATGGCAGATACATTTAAGATATTACTAGCAATACTGTGTTCTATAAGTGTGATGCTTATAATTGGAATAACTTTAGTTATTAATATTTCTAATACAGGACTAATGTATAGGTAGGTATTAAAATGATTTCATGGTTTAATAGTTGGGCACAAGGAATTATTCTTGCAGTTATTATTGTAACTATTTTAGAAATGATTGTGCCAGAAGGAAAAAATAAAAAATACATAAAGATTGTTATGGGAGTCTATATTACATTTACAATAATTTCTCCAATAATTACAAAAGTTACTGGAAATAATTTTGAACTTGATGTTAGTAAATATGAAGATCTATTTAATTCAAATTCTGTACAAGGGGCAAACGAAATTACAAGTATTAATAATCAAAGTATAGAAAATTTGTATTTAAATACTATTAAAACAGATATAAAGACAGAATTAGATAATGAAGGGTACGAAAGTAAAAAGATTAATATAACTGCAGATATAAATGTAGAAAACGAAGAAGCTAAAATATACAAAATTGATATTGAGGTAACTAAAAAGCAAAATGAAAAAGATATAAAGAAAGTAAACAAAGTAGAGATAGGCAATAGTATAGATGAATCTAATATAGAAGATTCTAATTTATCATCAGGTGAAGTAAATAAATTAAAAGAAGTATTAGCAGAAAAATACGAAATAGAAAAAGAAAAAATTTATATAAATGGAAAGTAAGGAGGTGGTATGAATGTTAAAAGAAAAAATACAACAATTAAAGGAAAATATGACTAAAAGCGATAATAAAACTGGTAAGAAAAAAGTAGAAAATTTAGTAGTTGGAATACTTATATTAATAGTAACAGTAATTGCAATTAATACCATCTTGGCAGATGATGATAAAAAAGAAACAAGCAAGGATAGTAATACAGTAAATAACACGACAGTAGCAGAAACAACACAAGTAACCAATAATAGTTTAGAAGAAAGATTAGAAGGAATATTAGCCAAAATTAATGGTGTTGGAAAGGTAGATGTATTAATTAATTATTCTGAAAGCACAGAAGTAGTTGCAATGTATAACGAGAACATAAAAGAAACATCTACAGAAGAACAGGATGAATCTGGAGGTACTAGGGTTATAACAGAAAATGATATTCAAAGAGATGTAATATTTCAAGAAGATAATGGAGAGAAAACACCAATTACACAAAAGACTATTATGCCAAAAATAGAAGGAACGATAATAACTGCAGAAGGTGCAGGAGATGCAAATGTAAAGGAAAATATCATACAAGCAGTATCAGCAGCTACAGGACTTGCATCACATAAAATACAAGTTTTCCAAATGTCAAAATAAATAAAGGGAGAGAAAATTATGAATTTAAAGAATATTAAAAGTAATCAAATTATTTTATTTGTTGTAGCATTAATGCTAGTGTCAGCAGGATATTTAAGTTATAGTATGAAAGGAACCCCTGTTTCTAGTAACATTGTCTCAGAAAATGAGGTATCTAGTATTGGAGATGCACAATTAGTTTCTAGTAATAACATTATAGATTCTAATAGTTTAAATGAAGTGAGTGTAGAAACTAGTAGTTCCTCTTCTAAAACTGATGATTATTTTGCAAGCTCTAGGTTAGGTAGAGATACTATGTATTCACAAATGATAGAAAGTTATCAAAATTTATTAGATAATCAAAATGTGAGTGAAGAGCAAAAAGCTGTAGCAACACAAGAAATAACGGAAATTAATAATACACAAAATAGTATTATGATTTGTGAAAACCTAATTAAGACAAAGGGAATTGATGATGTTGTTATTTTTGTGAATGATAAAAGTATAAATGTAATTGTAAAAGCAGAGAATTTAGAACAAGATACAATAGCTCAGATTCAGAATATTATTGCTAGAGAAATGAATGCAGAGATAGAAAATATACATATTAGTAATAAGTAATTTGCGGTATTTTACATAAAGTGGTATAATTAATATGTTACAAGTGTTTTTTGCAAGTATTATATTTATCGCCAGGAATGGTAAGTACTCCTAAATATTGGACGGAAGAATAAATATAAACTTAAGGCTTGTACACTAAAGACAAAGGTACTCCTAGAAAGAGTACAAGGAGGACTTAATATGTTAGGCAGAAAGAAAAATATTCAGTGGAAAGTAATCGAAAGTATTCTTATTGAAAATAGCGCCAAAATTACGAATTCTGAAATGTGGAAAGTCGTAATTTATCTTCCAATTAAAAAGGGAACTTTATACAAAAGAAATAAAGAAAATTTAGAACTTTTAGGTTGGACAGTGGTAGAAACTTTCGAGGAAGAATATTTTATCGTTCCAACTGCAATGTTCTTTCTTCAGGATAAGTTAGTAGGGTAACCTGCTAACTTTTTCTGCTTATACAATAATTTTATACAAATTCAAATAAAACTCTTGAAATAAAACAATATAATTGATATCATATAATTTGCGTAAGGAGGCATATAAATGAAATTAAACATTGTACTAGTAGAACCAGAAATACCACAAAATACAGGAAACATTGTAAGAACTTGTGCAGCAACAGGAGCTAAATTACATTTAGTAGAACCATTAGGATTTCAAATATCAGATAGATATTTAAAGAGGGCTGGTTTAGATTACTGGGACAAGTTAGAAATAGAAAAACATATTTCTTTTGCAGAATTTCTAAAAAAATATGACCCTACACAAACAAATATGTTTTTTATTACATCTAAAGGTACACATAGATATGATGAACCTAAATACGAAAATATGGATGAAGTATTTTTGCTATTTGGTAAAGAAACAAAAGGACTACCAGAAGATATAATGAAAAAATATATTGATAAAACTATGAGAATTCCAATGATAGATGGAATTAGATGTTTAAATTTATCAAATGCTGTTTCTATTTTAGCATATGAAGTTTTAAGACATACTAATTTTGAACACTTAAAAGAAACAAGTGAACGATTATTGGAAAATTAGGGCACAAATAGATATTAATATTATGTGTCGCAGTTTGTACTTATCAATTAGGGAGGTTTTTTAAATGATTAAAAAAGTAGCAATTTTAGCAAATGGTGGAGATGTTTCAGGTTTTAATGCTGTTATAAGAGCAATTAAAAAGACTTGCGAAACAAATGGAATTGAATGTTATGGTTATATTGATGGATACAGAGGTCTCGTAAACAATAATTACATTCGTTTAGATGGAAACGAAAAAGCTTCTGGTATTTTAACAAAAGGAGGTTCTATTATAGGTTCTTCAACAAATGCTATAGTATTCCATTATAAAGTAGAACATGAAGATGGAACAGTTACTTATGAAGATTTATCAGACCAATGTGTAAGAAATGTAAAAGAAGCAGGATTTGACTGTGTATTTACATTAGGTGGAGATAGTACACAAAAATCTGCAAGAGATTTATTCTTAAAGGGAATTAACACAATAGGTGTTCCAAAAACAATAGATAATGATGTTGCTTGTACAGATGTTACATTTGGATATAATACAGCTGTTCACGTTGCAACTGAAGCTTTAGATAGATTACATACAACTGCAGAAACACATGACAGAATAATGGTATTAGAGGTTATGGGTAGATTTGCTGGTTGGATAGCTTTAGAGTCTGCTATTTCTGGAGGTGCAGATGTTGCTTTAATACCAGAGATTCCATATGATATAAATAAAGCTGCTGCAGCAATTAATAAAAGAAAAGAAAACGGAAAAAGATTTAGTGTTGTTGTTGTATCAGAAGGAGCTCATCCAATAAATGCAGAACAAACAACACATGCAGCAGAGGGTATTGATAATAAAGCAGGAATAAGTGTAAAATTCGGTGGAGAAGGAAATAGAGTTGCAAAACAACTTAAAGAGTTAACAGGACTAGATTCTAGATGTACAATTTTAGGATATATGCAAAGAGGTGGAACACCAACAGCATATGATAGAGTATTATCTACAAAATATGGTGCAAAAGCTATGGAACTAGCAATGGAAGGAAAATTTGGAGTTTTAACAGTTATTAAAAACGGAAAATTAGATTGTGTTCCATTAGAAATAGTTGTTGGAGAAAACAAAGAAATTGGTGCTGTTCAAGGTGGTACAGCAGAAAGTAATGTAAGATATGTTACAATGGATGATGATTTAGTAAAAACAGCAAGAGATATTGGAATTTGTTTAGGTGATTAATTAAAAAAATATTATATAAAAATCTTAAAAACAAATAACAAGAAAATAAAGCGGGAGGACTTTAATCTTCCCGCTTTTTCCATTTTTAATAGGTAAGCTTACTGATAAGAATTGACATAATATTACAAAAAAGGTATAATTAGTAATGGAAAAAATGAGTTGAAAGGGGAAGAAACATGATAAAAGTAAAAAACAATCTCAATGCAATTGCATTGCGGGAAAAACTTAGCAGTAACACTAAAGATATAGTACATATAAGGGGTGGTAATCCCTATGTAACAATGGCGCCGGCATGGACGTCTAACGAAAATAGTGGTTATATTCGGCAAATACTAAAACCTTCTGATACAGTTTTAACTGTAGCCAGTACATTAGACAATGTTATAGATATGGCATTATATGGAATACGAAATATATATGCTGTGGATATTAATCCGTCACAACTACCTGTGTCTTGGCTTAAGTATGCTTCGGTTGTTTATCTTAAGGAGTATTCGGAGTTTTATGATTTTGTAGTATCAACATCTGAGAATACACTTTCCAGAGAAATTGGTAACAAAATATTAAATGCTGAAGAAAAAACAACCGAAGAAATCAAATTTTGGAGAATGTTATATGCTGATAACACAGCAATAGATATTCGACGGAAATATTTCGTAAATGAGCCATATTATATAGAAGAACACATGGAAAGAGTAATGCGTTTTGATTATATAAAACCAGACAAATGGAATGCAGCAAAAGATGCTTTAACTGCATCAACAATATATGTAGAAAATAGTGATATTTTTAACATGTACCTGCCAGATAATGCATTTGATGTGATATATCTATCAAACTTACATAACTTTTATATGCCTGATGATTATGTAAAAAAGATTAAAAAAATGCGTAGTCATTTAAGAGATAAAGGCAGAATTCTTCTATACTGCATAGGTATGAAAGAAAACTGGTTTTATGCATGGGATAGAAGAAAATCTCCAGATATATCCGCTGATGATTTTAATCAGGATTACTATGAATTCTTTAATGACGTTAGAAGACAGATAATAGAAACTATGATAATGTATTCACTGCTAAAAGAAGAATTCAAAGTATGGATTATTCCGCTAAAAACAGGAGGAGGTTATATGTACTATAATACACCAACTGACTGTGTATTAGTTATACAGTAGTAACTGTGGGACTGAAAATTTTAATCATTAACTTAACCGGAGGAAGAGGTAATTCCTCCGGTTTCTCTATGTACATAAATTTTCTCTAAAAAAAATTTGAATTAAATAAAAAGTAGTGATATAATATATTAAAATTTTATAGGAGGTATATGTTATGGGAAGAAAGAATCGGAGGTCAGTAGGACCAAATGATAGTAAAGCGTGGAAGAAAAGTTCTGACGGGAAATGGGAACTTGTTTCTAAAAGGGACAAGAAACTTAACCACGAAAAGGAAAGCTTAAGAAAACCATAACGTACAATAGGGTTGTAGCATATCAATAATGCTATAATCCTATTTTTTTATCAAAAATAATGTTATTAAATTATATTAAACTGGAAATACTTATATAAATTATAAAATGGAGGTAGACATGATGAAGATATATATAAATGGGGATTTTATAACTCTAGAGAATGACAATATAGAAGCGATTGCGATAGAAAATGATAAAATTATAAAAACTGGATCTAAAGCTGAAATAATAAAATTGGCAGATGATAATACAGAGATAATAGATTTAAAAGGGAATACATTGATGCCATCATTTATAGATGCTCATAGCCATATATTTGCGTTAGCTAAAAGTTTAATGCAAATATCTATTGATGGCTTAACTAGTACCGAAGAAATTAAGAATTGCCTAGCCAAATATAAAAAAGAGAATAGAACAAATGAATGGATTATAGTAAATGGCTATGACAATAACATATTAAAGAATAGAGAACATATTACTAAACGCGAATTAGATGAAATATTCCCAGATATGCCTGTTATTATAGAAAATAAATCTAGACATAATGGTATTGCAAATAGTAAAGCATTAGAAAAATTAGGCATAACAAAAACAACAGCAGCCCCAGAAGGTGGAAGAATTATTTTTGATACAGGATTATTAGAAGAAAATGCATTTATTGATTCTCTTAAAAAGATACCTCTTCCAAAAATAGATGAAATTATGATTGCGTTTAAAGAAGCACAAGAAATATATGCATCACACGGAATAACTATGGCACAAGAAGGTGTTATAACAAATGAATTAGCAAAAATATACAAATTATTGGCAAATAAGAATGAAATATTTCTTAACATAGTTGCATACATGGATTATAAAAATGTGGATAAAATAAAGAAAGAATATTGTGAATATATTAATAAATATAACAACAATTTTAAAATAGGTGGAATAAAAATATTTTTAGATGGTTCGCCACAAGCAAAGACTGCATGGTTAAGAGAAGCGTATACAAATGAATCAGAATATTATGGATATAGAATAATGAAAGATGAAGATGTAGAAGAAATATTAGAAAATACCAAAGAAAACAATTTACAAATATTAGCTCATTGTAATGGTGATAAAGCAGCAGAACAATATATAAATGCAATTAAAAAAGTTGCAGGATTAAAAAGACCAGTTATGATACATGCGCAGCTTTTAGGATTAGATCAATTAGAAGATGTAAAAAAATATAATATAATACCTTCTTTCTTTATAAGTCATATATATTATTTTGGAGATATCCATATAAAAAACTTAGGTATAAAAAGAGCTGAACACATCAGTCCTGCAGGTTCAAGCCTAAAACATAATATATTGTTTACTTTTCACCAAGATACACCTGTTATAGAGCCTGATATGTTCGAAACAATTTGGTGTGCAGTAAATAGAATAACAAAAGAAGGTAAAGTGCTAGGAGAAGATGAAAGAATATCTGTATTAGAAGCAATAAAAGCTGTTACTACAAATGCTGCATATCAATATGGAGAAGAAGATGTAAGAGGAAGTTTAAAAGCTGGAAAAAAAGCAGATTTAATTATTATAGACAGAAATCCACTAAAAGTATATAAAGACGATCTACGAAATATAAAAATTTTAGAAACTATAAAGGATGGAAAAACAATATATAAAAGTGACTTCTAAGAATGTCAAAAAAAACTAAAATTGCTTTCATAGTGATTTTGTTATATTTTGTAGTAATTATTGCAACTATATTATAATGCAGTATTTACTGCAAATAGTATTTGGATAAGTCTGGATAATGAAACTCTAAAAAATAAAATAACTATAGCAAAAAAATAAAATTTAGAAGAAGTTACTATTGGTTAGTAACTTCTTTTATCATGTGGTTCTCAAAAATATAATGCTTATCACATAAATTTTTAAGACTAAATCTATGTGTAACAATAATATATGTTTTATCCTTTAAATATTTATCAATCATTTCAGTAATTTTTTGTAAGGAAAAATTCCAGCCCAAGTGTTAAGTATTGTACTTTTTCCTTGACCAGATTCGCCCATAATACTAATTTTATCACCTTAGAATACTCTTTTTTTCTTTTTTTGAGACTGTCATTACAAAAATCGTTAATAGTCAATTGTTTACTGTAGATATATTTAAATGATATAAACAAAATTATCAATTCTAAGCTTTATATAATGTGATATCAACATTATTATATAAAATATTACTAAAGTTATTAAAAGTGATGTTGCTTTATCTAGATTAAACGGAACTGTACCAAAATATGATAAAGCAAAAGTTATTCCATATTCAGCTATCGAATATATTATTGATAAAAACATACTAAGAAAATATATCTTTATGTTTGTTAATTTAAATAATTCAAATTATTTTTATAAATTATACCATTTAATTTTATATTGTGATATAATTCGAGTAAATATTAAAATAAGGAAGTAAATATTATGAGTGATGATACTATAATTATATTAAGTGCAATCCTTGCAACTATTACTCTTATAAGTTTAAGAGCGATAATTTATATTATAAAAACATGGCAATATAGTAAAATTGCAAAAAATAGTAAGGCTAGAATGGAAGAATTAGAAAAGCTAGAAGAGGCAGGAGTAATAAAAACAGTTGTAATAGATTTAGAAAATGAAAAATATAGAGTTAAAAATCCTTCAGATTTTAATGGTTTAATAATAGATGGTGAAAAATATAACGATTTAACATCTTGGTTTATAAAGAGAAGAGAGGGATTATATATAATAGGAAAACAGGAGAACTATATAATAAAATTACTAATAAATAAAAATTAAACAAATGAAAAATTAATATAATAATAGGGGTAAGAAATATGGAAGAGCAAAAGATAAAAGAAATAATAGAAGAAATACCACAATATAAGGTGAATAAGATAGCAAACGAAATCGCTATAAGAATTATAAATGTATTTACACAATTAAAAGAACAATATGATGAATTATTAAAGAAATTAGAACAATGTCAAATAAAAATTGCAAAATTTGAAGATGAAAATATGTCTCATTATTACTTTAATGGAGTAATATATTTTTCTAATAAAATTCATACAAATTCGATAAATGATGTTTTAGTTATGGAATATTTGCACTATTTACAGGACGGTAGAGAGCAAACTTGTTTTCAAGAGTCTTTAAACAATTTTGCAACTAAGCTATTAACTCAAGAATTAAAAGAAAGAATGAATGTATTTGGAATATTCTTATCTTCTCTAATAGAGGGAGATTATGCGTTATTAGTTAATCTAATTATGCAAATAGACTTTTTAGTTGGTAGAAAAGAATTTGTAGAAACTGTTATAAATAATAAAGACGATTATTATGTATTAATAAACGAAATTTCAAATGGGAATATAGATAGACTTACAGGCGATTTTACAAAATTATATTATCTAATATTAGATTACAAAACTACGGACGACTTATATAAAGTAGAACAAGAAATAAAGGAAATGTATTTTAATATTCAAAATTATATTATGAAATTTTATTTTTACTATGTTCCGATTCATATAACTGATGAAGAAGAAATACAATATGTAAAACAAAAACTAGAAGAACTAAAGAATTATAGAGGTGTTGTAGAAGAAGATAAGTTTTATGAAGCAGGTTACAAAAAAATAGTAGAAAGTTTAAATAAAAAAGAAAAGAAACTTAAAAAAAAGAATAACAAAAATACACTAGCTATTATATATAAAAACAGACTAATAGCATTTATTAAGAAACTATTATCTTTTGATAATTAGAGTAATAAGGTGAAATTATGAACAATTTAAAAGAAATTATAAACAAAAGTAAAAGTGTGGTTTTCTTTGGTGGAGCTGGAGTTTCTACAGAAAGTGGAATTCCTGATTTCAGAAGTAAAGATGGGCTATATAATCAGCAATATAAATATCCTCCAGAAGAAATATTAAGCCATACTTTTTTTATTAATCATACCGAAGAATTTTATGAATTTTATAAAGATAAAATGAATTCATTAAAATACGAACCTAATATTACACATATCAAGCTAGCAGAACTAGAGCAAAAAGGCATATTAAAAGCTATAGTAACTCAGAATATTGATGGACTGCATCAAAAAGCTGGTTCAAAAAATGTTTTAGAGCTTCATGGAAGTGTACATAGAAATTATTGTATGAAATGTGGTAAATTTTATGATGCAGAATATGTGTTTAATTCAGTAGGTGTTCCAAAATGTACATGTGGAGGAATTATTAAACCTGATGTTGTTTTATATGAAGAGGGGTTAAATGAAGATATATTAGAAGAGGCTATATATCAAATTTCTAATTGTGATACATTAATCGTTGGAGGAACATCATTAACAGTGTATCCTGCAAGTGGACTTATTAGATATTACAATGGAAACAACTTGATTTTAATAAATAAAGATGCTACTCCTTTTGATAATGTGGCAAATTTAGTTATTAAAGATAGTTTAGGAAGTATATTTAAAAATATTTAGGAGGAATAAAGATGGAAGAAAAAGCAAAAGTGTATTTTACAGATTTTAGAGCATTACCAGGAACAAATTTACAAAAGAAATTAGAAAAATTAATGAAGAAAGCAGGCATTGAAAATATTGATTTTGAAAATAAATTTGTTGCAATAAAAATTCATTTTGGAGAACCAGGTAACTTGGCTTATCTAAGACCAAATTATGCAAAAACTGTAGTTGATGTTGTTAAAAAATTAGGAGGTAAACCATTTTTAACTGATTGTAATACTTTATATGTTGGACAAAGAAAAAATGCTTTAGATCACCTTGAAGCTGCATACGAAAATGGGTTTAGTCCATTTTCTACAGGATGCCATGTAATTATAGGTGATGGGTTAAAAGGAACCGATGATATAGAAGTACCAGTAGAAGGTGGAGAGTATGTAAAAACTGCCAAAATTGGAAGAGCCATAATGGATGCAGACATTTTTATTTCTTTAAATCATTTTAAAGGACATGAGGCAGCAGGTTTCGGTGGAGCTTTAAAAAATATCGGAATGGGATGTGGCAGTAGAGCTGGAAAGATGGAACAACATCGTTCTGGTAAACCATCTGTAGATTTAGAAAAATGTAAAAAATGCCATTTATGTGCTAAAAACTGTGCACATGGTGCAATTTCATTTGATGAAAATGGAAAAGCACATATAGATCATAACAAATGTGTTGGCTGTGGTAGGTGTTTAGGTGCTTGTAATTTTGATGCAATATATAATAATAATTCTCATGCAAATGAATTATTAAATAAAAAAATGGCAGAATATTCAAAAGCAGTATTAGATGGAAGACCAAACTTTCATATTAATTTAGTTCTAGATATTTCACCATATTGCGATTGTCATGCAGAAAATGATGTTCCAATATTACCAGATATAGGAATGTTTGCAAGTTTTGACCCAGTAGCATTAGATCAAGCATGTGCAGATGCATGTAATGCTGAGCAACCTATACCTGGAAGCAAATTAGATGAAAACATGCATTCAAAAGATTTTGAAGATCATCATGACCACTTTAAAAATACAACACCACAAAGTGAATGGAAATCTTGTCTAGAACATGCAGAGAAAATTGGACTAGGTACTAGACAATATGAAATTATAAAAATTAATTAATCTTTTGGAAAAAGTTATATGTACTAATATAACTTGGTCTATTATATCTTTTTAATAAATATAAGGAATTAGGATTTTTAGTTAGTTTATTAATGCCTTGTTCACAAGATAAACTTGCTTTAAAACCTAATTTTTTTATTATGCCTAATGATGCATTACTAATTCCTCCAAAAGGGTATGTAAAACATTGTGGAGTATAATTAGTATTTTCTTCGAATTCTTGTTGAAGTTTTAAAATATCATCTTTTAAAATACTTTTATAATGTTCGTCTGTTTCACCTTTTATTTTCTTTGTACCAATTCTTTTTCCAGTATTACTATGCAAGTTATATGTGTGGTTTTCAAATTCTATACGTCCAGTATCCATTAATTCTTTAATATCTTTCCATCTTAAATACGAGTAGTTTAAGTTTGCTTCATCTGTTTCGGTAAATTTATCTGTATATGAACCTACAATTGATATAACAGCTTTCATATCATACTTTTCGAGGAGAGGGAGTAAATAACCATAATTATTGTAATGTCCATCATCAAAGGTTAATACTATTGGCTTTTCTGGTAAAGGCTTATCATCATATACATAAGAAATTAAATCAGCTATTGTAACTGTAGTATAGCCTTTATCTTTAATATATTTTAAATCCTCTTCTAGAACAGTAGGAGTAACAGTATATTTATTAGACCTTGAAGGATCTTTTAAAATACTATGATACATAATTATTGGAACTTCTATATAATCATCAGAAGTTGCAATAACAATAGAAATACCAACAGTAAGAAGTGTGACTAATAATGTTAAAAAAAGTAATATTTTAGATAAATGTATAACTTTAATTTTCAAAATTATCCTCCTAAATAAAATCTTAATAAATTGTATACTTTTTCCTTAATATTTATGTGCTAATATATGAACAGTAAAAACAATAGGGAGGGGAAAGGCTTGAAAAAGATTGTATTAAGATGTGAAAATTTAAAAAAGAATTTTCGGTCAGAAAGAAATTTTAAAAGGTGTATCACTAAAATTATTAGAAGGAGATATTTTAGGATTTATAGGTCCGAATGGTGCTGGTAAAACGACTACTATAAAACTTATACTAGGACTTCAAAATATAACTTCTGGAAAGGTATATATTAATGGATATGATATAGAGGAAAACTTTAAAAAAGCAATAGAAAATGTAGGAACAATAGTAGAGAGTCCTGATTTATATATGTATATGTCTGGTTATGAAAATTTAAAATTAGTAGCCAACTTATATAAAAATGTTGACAAGAAAAGAATTGATGAAATCGTTAAATTAGTTGGACTAGAAAACAGAATAAAAGATAAGGTTTCTAAGTACTCATTAGGAATGAGACAAAGATTAGGAATTGCTCAAGCATTATTGCACAGACCTAAATTATTAATATTAGATGAACCAACAAATGGGTTGGATCCTGAAGGAATAAAAGAAGTAAAAGTATTGCTTAAAAAATTGGCTGAACAAGAAAATATGGCAATTTTAATATCTAGCCATAATTTAGCAGAGTTAGATACATTCTGTAATAAGATATCAATTATTAAGAATGGTGAAATAGTAGAAACAAATGATATAGATGCATTCAAAAAAGATATTAAAAACAATTGTTATATATTAGAAGTAGAGGATTCTAGTGTAATAGGCTCTATTATAGATTATAAGATGGATATTTTAACAGAAACAGAAGTTAGAGTTTATATAGAAAAAGAAAAAGTTCCTCTTCTAATTAAAGAATTAGTTTTACGAAATATAAAAATATATAATGTTTCAGAAGAAAATTTAAGCTTAGAAGATGCATTCTTAAAGAAAACAGGGGGTAATGTAATTGAGTAAGTTAATAAAAAATGAGTTAATAAAGATTTTTTCAAAGAAAAGTATGATTGTTATTGGAGTAATTATTTTAGTTATAATAATAGGCTTTAATGTTTTAAATAAAGTAAGTCAAAACATGTCAAATTCATATTCTGCATATTCAGAAGGTTATATACAATATTTAGATGAAGAATTATCAAATTTAGACACTAATAAACCTTCAGATATAAATAAATATGTAGAAACTAAATCACAAAAAGATCTAGCAACTCTTGCAAAAGATTATAAAGAAACTAGTTGGCAAGCAGAAGTAATTGGAACAGTTATTTCTCCTATAATAGAGGAAATGAACAATTATGAATATATAGATAAAAATAATGAAGCACTTACTACTTCTAAGGCAAAATACGATGAAATGCTTACAGCTTTAAAAAATAATGATTGGAAGTATTTTGCAAATAAAGAATTAGATAGTTTAAATACACAAATAGAAGAATTAAATACTTTAATAGCACAAGATAGTGAAAATGAAGATTTAAAAACTCAATTAAAGAGTCTAGAATTACAAAAAGAAGTAGTCAATTTAAGATTAGATAAGAATATTAATTATGGTAGTGATAACTATAAAAGTATAGCTGTACAAAATTATAGAATGTATATGGGTAATTATATTCAATCATCACAAGGTAAAAATTTAACAGATGAAGAAAAATCAGAAATAAATGGATATTTAGAAAATGCTAATTTATATAAATATGATTTATATAATGATACAGAATATCAAAATACTGCTACAGCAAATTATACTTTCCAAAATTCAATAGGCACATATATCGCAATTATAGTTATGGTTGTTGTTATAGTTGCTGGAGTTTCAATTAGTGAAGAGTTTAATAAAGGTACTGTAAAATTACTATTAGTTAGACCATATAGTAGAACTAAAATACTTATTTCAAAATTAATTGCTGTATTTATAACAATGCTTATTACTACAGTTGCAATTTTATTATTACAATTTATTATTGGTGGAATTGTATATGGCTTTGGAACTTATATGATGAATGTTGTACAGTTTGATTTTACAACTAATAGCATTATTACATTAAATATTTTTGCATATCTTGGTTTAATATTTATATGTAAATTACCAATATTTATTTTAATTGGAACATTAGCTTTTGCATTAAGTACACTTTTCTTAAATTCACCACTTGCAGTTGCATTACCTATACTTGGATACATGGGTAGTGATGTGATTAATATGATTGCTATATCTTATAAATGGGACTGGGTAAAATATTTTGTAACACCTAACTGGGATTTAAGCCAATATTTATTTGGTGGAACCCCAATGTTTAGTGGAATTAGTATTGAATTTTCTATAACTATTTGTGCAATATATTTTGTAATCATGTTAGTAGCTTCTATAGTTTCATTTAAGAAGAGGAATATTAAGAATGTATAGTCTTCTACAGGAAAAAGGATATCTTTGAAGCGATGAGACTTCTAAAAAGAGATTTTTTGTTTGGAGATATTCACACACAGGATGAAGAGCTCAGGAGAAGATTAAAAGAACCAACATTTAATACTAGAGAGGTATTACTGGACTTTCTGGAAAGTGAATTGAATCCAAACTAAGAAAATACGTACAGCTACAAAGCTGTACGTTTTCTTAATAAATGTATTTACAAAAATAGCTATATAGGTTTACAATAGATATGTCACAGTAAAAATAAAAAAAGGAAATACCAAT
>CAKNPW010000008.1 GCA_930990555.1 uncultured Clostridium sp.
TTGGTATTTCCTTTTTTTATTTTTACTGTGACATATCTATTGTAAACCTATATTTTACAGAAAATTTTAAAAAAACTTGAATAATTATAATATAACTGTTATAATAATAAACGGACATGCACCAGTAGCTTAGCTGGATAGAGCATTCGGCTACGAACCGAAAGGTCGGGGATTCGAATTCCTCCTGGTGCACCAACACTTCCATTAACATGGAAGTATTTTTTTTTTCTTAATAAAATTAAAAATTTAATTTACACAAACAAGTATTTGTGATATAGTATCAGAAACAAATGTTTACAAAGGAGGAAGTAATGAGATTTGTACATATAGCTGATATGCATTTCGATAGTCCATTTACAAGTTTGGGAAGAATAGAAGGATTATCAGATATAAGAAGATTAGAACAAAGAAAAATATTTAAAAAAATAATAGAATATATACAAGAAAATAATATAGAGTGCTTATTTATATCAGGAGATTTATACGAAAATGACTATGTAAAACAAAGCACAATAGAATATATAAATAATTTATTTAAAGCAATTCCAAATACAAAAATATTTATTACACCAGGAAATCATGATCCATATTTAATAAATTCATATTATATGAAATTTAATTGGAATAACAATGTACATATATTTAAATATGATATAGAAAAAATAGAATCAGATGATGTTAATATATATGGTTATGGCTTTAGTAGTTTTTATTCTGAAGGAATAAATATAAACGAGATAAAAATAGATAACAAGAAAAATAATATATTAATAATGCATGCTGATTTAGATGCTTCAAAAGAAGCAAAAGAATTATATAATCCAGTAGCAACAAAAGATTTATTAAAGTTTGATTATGTTGCATTAGGACATATTCATAAGCCCAAATATGATAATAAAATTGTATATCCAGGTTCACCAATTTCTTTTGGATTTGACGAATTAGGAGCACATGGTTTTATTTCAGGTGAAATAAAAAATAAAGAAATAAAAATTGAATTTATTCCAATCGATGAAAGGGAATTTAAAGAAATTAATTATGATATATCAGATATTAATTCAAAGGAAGAATTAATAGAAAAATTACAAGAATTAAAATTAAATAAAAATGATTTTTATAAAATAATTTTAAACGGAAAAAGAAATTTTGAAATAAATATTTTAGAAATAAATAAATTAATTCAAAATAATAATATTTTAAAATTAAAAGACAAAACAAAAATAAATTATGATTTAGAAAAAATAAAAAATGAAAATAGTTTAAGAGGAATATATGTAGATTTAATTTTAGAAAAAATAAATGAATTAAATAATGAAGAGGAAATAAATAAATATTTAAAAGCAATAGAAATTGGATTAGACTCGTTAGAAAATACATAGGAGGAAAAAATTGAAAATAGAAAAAATAAAAATAAATGGTTTTGGAAAATTTGAAAATAAAAATATAGAATTAAATGATGGCATAAATATAATTATAGGAAAAAATGAAAGTGGAAAATCCACATTATTAAAATTTATAAATAGTATGCTATATGGAATTTCCAAAAATAAAAGAGGAAAAAATATATCCGATTTAGAAAAATATAAACCATGGAATACAGAAAAATATTCTGGAAAAATAAAATATAAATTAGATAATAATAATGAATTCGAAATATATCGTAATTTTAAAAATAAAGAATTAAAAATATATAATAATTTTGGTGACGATATTACTCCATTATTTAATGTAGAAAAAAATAAAGAAATTCCATTTTTTTATGAACAAACAAAAGTAGATGAAGACTTATTTGTAAATAGTACAGAAATTATTCAAAATGAAATAAAAATAGATAAAGTAAGTCAAAATTTAATAATTCAAAAATTATCTAATTTAGCCACAACAGGAAATGATAATATTTCTTATAAAAAAAGTATAGATAAATTAAATAAAAAACAATTAGAAGAAATAGGAACAGAAAGAAGTCAAGATAGACCAATAAATAAAATAATAAATAAAATAGATAATTTAAAAAATGAGAAAAAAGAATTAGAAAAATATGAAGATGAAAAATACGAAATAGAAAAAGAAAATAATTTAATAAAAAATAAAATAAATGAATTAAAAAATAATTTAGAATTTCTAAATAAATTAAAAAAAGTAAAAAATATTTATTTAGAAGAAAAAAATAAAATAAATTTAAATAAAGAAATAATAGAAGAATACAATAAAAAAATAAATAATTTAGAAATAGAAAAAGAAAAAATAAATAATTCAAAAAATAAAATTAATTATAAAAAAATAAAAATAAATAAATATATTTTTCTAGAATTATTTTTATTAATTATTTTTATTTTAATTAAATTATTTTTAAAAAATAATTTATTTAATTTAATTTATATTTTTTTAATAATTCCAATATTAATTTATTTATATAAAAAAAATAAATTAAAAAATAATTATAAAAAAGAAAAAAAAGAGATTAATTTTGATTTAGAAAAAATAAATAATGAAATTAATTTATTAAATGAAAATAAAAATGAAAAAATAAATAAATTAAATTATTTAGAAAAAGAAATAGAAAATAAAATAAAAAAAGAATTAATAATTAATAATTTAAATACAGATAATTATAATCAAATAATTTATAATGAAGAAATTGAAGAAAAAATAAATTTAATTAATAAAGAAATAAACGAAAAAGAATTAGAAGAACATAAATTAGAATTAGATAAACAAAATATATTTCCTAAAATAGATAGATTAGCAAATATTCAAGAAGAATTAGAATATTCTTTAGAAGAATATAATGAATTAAAAAATAATAGTGAAATAATAGACATAGCAAAAGAATATTTAGAAAAAGCATATAAAAATATGAAAGAAAATGTAACTCCAAAATTTTCTAAGGAGCTATCACAAACAATATCTAATATTTCGGGTGGAAAATATAAAAATATGAAAATTACAGATAATGATATTATGGTAGAAGTAGAAAATGGTAATTATGTTTCAGCAAGTCTGTTAAGTGAAGGAACTATAGATCAATTATATTTCTCTTTAAGAATGGCAATTCTAAAGGAAATATCGAATGAAACTTTACCAATTTTCTTAGATGAATCTTTTGTATTTTTTGATAAGAATAGATTAATAAATACAATAAATTATTTGAATAGTAATCATGATAATCAAATAATAATATTTTCATGTACAGAAAGAGAAAAAGATATCCTAAATTATTTGAATATTAAATATAATTTGATAACCATGTAAATTAAAAGCAGTAGTTTTTTATTAAAATAATAAACTGAACATACAATAAAAAATAAATTCCTAAAAAATCTTATAGGAATTTATTTTTAAATTAAGACAAAATATTGTAATTTCTACGGATATATAATAAAATAGGAATCGTAAAATAGAGATAATAATTACAAAAGACAAAATAGATAATAAATATATCACAAATTGTAAAAAACTTTTTTAATATACATTACCTAAAATGACAAAAAAAGTTAATACAATATATTAGAATAGCAACTATATTAAAGAAGTTATGAGGTGGTAAAGGATGTTTCAAAATATAAGTGCTAATACAGATTATGTAGAAGAAAAACAAAAAAATAGAGTAGACCTAAAGGAAAATTTTATAAAACAAAACTTCTCGAAGCAATCGGTACTAATTTATATACTAGCCTTTATGGTGTCAACAGTTCAATTTGGAAATGATATGGCACCATTTGCAATAGCGATAATTGCGGCAATAACAGCAAATAATATACCAATATTAATTCCATATGTAATGACATGTATAGGAACTTTTATAGGATTTGGTGGTTCAGGATTACTTACATACATATTAACAAGCTTAATCTTTATGGCTCTTTCTATTTTTGTAATACCAAAAATAAATGAAGTAACAGAGCAAAAAAGATTAATGCCACATTTAATAGTAGCTACATTTCTAGTTCAAGTTGTAAAAATATTATTCGGACCAATATTAATTTATGACATTTTATCTGCAATATTGTTTACTATAATAACATGTATATTCTATAAAATTTTCAATAGCTCAATTTCAGTAATAAAAGATTCAAAAACAAAAAAAGCATTTGCTATAGAGGAACTAATAGGGACAAGTTTATTAATAGCAATTGCAATAGCGGCATTTAGGGAAGTAAGCATATTTGGATTTTCTATTAGAAATATTTTAAGTGTATTAGTAGTATTAATATTAGGATGGCAAAATGGTATTTTAGTGGGGGCAACATCTGGAGTAACAATAGGTGTTGTAATAGCAATAATTCAAAATGGGGATCCAGTACAAATAGCAGCATTTGCAATTTCTGGAATGATAGCAGGGCTATTAAATAAAATTGGAAAAATAGGTGTAATAATAGGATTTTTATTAGGAAATATAATATTAAGTTATGCTGCAAATGGAAATACACATTCAGTAATAATGGTTCAAGAAATTTTAATTGCATCAATTGGATTACTTGCAATGCCAAAAAATATGAAGATTAATATAGAAGATTTTGTAAAAGATATAAAATATTTGCCTAAAGCACCAGATAATAGATTAGAACAAAAAGAAGATATGGTATATAAATTAAATAATGTATCTGATGCGATATCAGAAATGGCAAATACATATAAAGAAGCCGCAGCAACAGTACTAGAAGAAAATGAAGTAGAATATACAAAGAATAAAGAAATATTTGTAACAGAATTAGAAAATAATATAAATGATTTAAAAGATAATGTTTTATACGACGATTTAATAGATGATGAGTCACCAATAGTTGAGGATATATTTAAACTATTAACAGAAAAAGCAGAAATTACAAGAAAAGAATTATTAAACATATTCGAAAATCATAATAATTATATTTTAGGATTTGATGATTCTGCAGTAAGTAATAAATTAATGGATGAAATAGATAAAATGGTTAAAGCAATAAATGCTTCTTATAGGGTTAGTAGAATAAATTTTATTTGGAAGAAAAAGATTGTAGAAAACAAAGAAGCCATGGTAAGTCAACTAGATGGAATATCAAAAACAATATCAAATTTAGCAGATGATATTACAACAAAAAAAGTTGATGGTAAAGAAATAAATGAAAAAGAAGAATTGTTAAAACTATTTGAACAAAAGAAAATAGAAGTAAAGGAATTAGATATTAATAAAGAGAAAAATGGTAAGATAGAAATAGGCATTTATATTAATCCTTGTGAAGATTATAATAGTACAAATTTAGAAATAGAAGAATGTAAATCAGATAAAATTAAGCAAATAATTACTAGATTTTATAAGCAAGAATTCGAAGTACAATTAGTTGATTGTTCAATTCAAAAAGCAACAGATATTTGCTATTTTAAATATATAAGTAAAAATAAATATAAGTTACAGATAGGACTTGCCAAAGCTAAAAAAGATGGTAGTCCAGTTTCTGGTGATACAACTTTAAAAATGAAATTACAAGATGGTAAACAATTAATTGCAATAAGTGATGGAATGGGTTCTGGTCCAAATGCAAGAAAAAGCAGTAAAATAGCGGTACAAATGCTAAAAAGATTGCTTATATCAGGATTTAATAAAGAAACATCATTAGATATGATAAATTCTAGTATGTGTTTAAATTCAGAAGATGATTCATATGCAACACTAGATATTGCAATATTCGATTTATACGAAGGAAATGTAGAATTTATAAAAAATGGCGCATCTCCTACGTATATAAAAAATAGACGACATGTAGATGTAATAAAAAATATTACATTACCAGCTGGAATTTTAAATAATATTGAATTAAAAATTTCAGATAGAGATATAGAAGAAAACGAAATTTTAGTAATGTGCAGTGATGGTATTGCCGAATCAAATGCAGAGTATGAAAACAAAGAGTTGTGGCTTAAATATTTGTTAGAACAAATGGAAACTGAAAATGTTCAAAAAATGGCAGACATAATTTTAGCAGAAGCAATAGATAATAACTACGGAATTCCTAAAGATGACATGACAGTCATTGTATGCAAAATAGAAAAGAATTAAAGAAAAAAGTTCTCTAAAAAGAGAGCTTTTTTTGAGGGATAAAATTTGTATATTTAGTTGTAATTTGTCATAAAAATGTGATATAGTGTATATGTAAAAAACAAAAAATTTCTTACGGAGGAAATAAAATGAGTAGAGGAAAAAGATATAATGGGGAAGCAAAACTTAACATGAAAAAAGTTTTAGCAGTATTAGTTGCACTGTTAGTAATAGTAATGTTTGTTTTTGTTATATATAAATTAGTAACAAATGGAAAAGGTGAAAGAATGACAAATAATTATTACTTCACATCTTTTCAAAATAATAAATATGGAGTAATAAATAATAAAGGTGAAGAAGTTATAGCACCATCTTACCAAGAATATATCGTAATTCCAAATAATAAAACAGATATATTTTTATGTACATTTGATGTAGACTACACAAATAACACATATAAAACAAAAGCATTGAATTCTAAAAATGAAGAAATCTTTACAAACTACGAAAATATTGAACCAATAGTAAACTATGATGAAAACAACACAATTACATATGAACAAAATGCTATAAAAGTACAAAAAGACGGAAAATATGGAATGATTAATATAGAAGGAAAAGAAATATTACCATGTGAATATGATAAACTATATTCATTAAAGAATACAGATAACAGTATATTAGTAGAAAAGGAGGGTAAAATTGGATTAGTAGATAGCACAGGAAAAGTAATAGTAGAACCACAATATAAAGAAATAAGAGGACTTGGTATAGACTATAAATTAGGATATATAGTAATAACAGAAGATGATCAATACGGAATTGTAGATTGTAATAATCAACAAGTTTTAAATACAAAATACCAGGACATAAAAAGTTTGACAGAAAATGGAGTATATGCAGTAAAAGAAAATGGTAGTTGGGAATTAGTACAAAGAGATGGAGAATTAAAACTTGCCGATGGTCTACAAAATGTTCAAGATATTTTAGGCATAAAAAACGGAAATGTAATAATTAAAAATACAAATAATAAAGTAGGCGTAATAAGTTTAGAGGGAGAAACCATATTAAATACAGTATATGATGATGTGAAATTTGCCTTTACAGGGGCATATATAATTGAACAAAATGGTAAGTATGGAATTGCTAAAAGCAAAGATGAAATAGTTATAAATCCAATTTATACAACAATGAATTATATAAGTACAGCAGATATTATAGAAGCAAGTGAAGATGGAATTACTTCAAATTTACTAAATAGTAATTTTGAAACAAAATTAACTGGAATAGTTACGGAAATTAATACAAGTAAAGGTTATATAAAGATAAGACAAGACAACGAAAACAAATATTATAACTTTAGATTTGAAGAAAGAACTGAAAAAGATATAAATACATCAAATACATTATTTTTAGACAAACAAAATGATAAATATGGTTATGTAGATAAAAATGGAAAAGTTATTGTAGATTATCAATATGATGATGCAACAGAACAAAATGAATATGGTTATGCAGCGGTCCAAAAAAATGGAAAATGGGGGGCAATAAATGAAAAAGGAGAAGAAATAGTTGCACCACAATATGATTTTTCTAATAATTTAGGTATAGATTTTATAGGTGAATGGCATTTAGGAAGTTTGGATTCAAATGCTACATACTATACAAAATAATTTAACAAAAGAGGGAGAGTAAATGGAACTAAAGACAAGGTATCAATATACTTATTTTATATATCCATATGTAATTGAACAAAATAAATATTCAAAGTATTTACAGAATTTATTAAGAAATAAAAAATGTAATTTAAGAATGTTCGAAAAACAAAAAGATTTGGATATATACAATAAATTTTTACCTAAAGTAAGAAGATTTATGTTTCCAACATTTGATTTTTCTGAAAATAAAAGAAAAAAATTTAAAGAATTAGATGTTGGGTTACAAGCTACAATTCTTCAAAAATATCCATGTACTATATTTGAATATGATTTAGGTAAAAATGCTCAAGGTAAAGCTGGAAGAAATAGTGGAATTTTCTTTAAAATTGATAAAATAGAGATAATATGTTTTTATACAGGTGAATGTTTTATTACATTAAAAACATCGGTAGAAGATTTAGAACAATTTGATGATGTATTAAATTTTAATTATAAATTTAAAGATATAAAATCAGAATTCATCTCTATGAAACAGTTTGATAATATAAAAATTCAAACGAGCGAATTTGATGACGTGCGCAAAATAACCGAAGTAATAGATGAAATAGTAGGAAATTATACTAAAAATATAAATATAGATACAAATAAATTTTTAACATATTCATATTCTTGTATAGATCAAGAACATTGGAATAAAAATAAAGGTTTTGAAAATATAAAACATCAATTTTATAAATACACAAATGTATTGCCAAGTAATTATAATTTAAATGTAGAATTTAGTGAAAACGATAAAAAGGTAGATATAATAGACAAATGGGAATATATAAAATTTGGATTTTCTAATCAAGCAACAACGCTATTTACATCAGGAGTAGATACTTTTAATTATACAAAACTACCATTTCTTTATGAAAAAGTATATATTTATATATATATTTTACAACTATATAAAAAGATATATATTCAAAAGTTAATAGAGAAATATAAAAGTGCTACAAAGGCTAGTAAATTAAGAAAAGAATTTTTAAATTTTACACATAATATTTGGCTACAAGATATTACTACAGACGATATAGGGCAACTGTTAACAAATAGCTGGTCAGAAAATTTAGAATTAGAAAAACTATATTGGAAATTAAAAAATGAATATGATATCTTATATAAAGAATCAAACATAGAGAAAACAGCTAAAAGTAATAAAGTTATAATGATAATACTAATAACATCATTAATATTAAATATAATAAATTTTGTAGTATTATTAAATTAATCGGGATTTGAGAGCATCGGGATTTGGGGACGTTCCTTAAATCCCTTTTATTATAATTAATGGAGGAATAATCAATGATAAAATGTGGTACAGATATAATAGAAATAGCTAGAATTAAAGATGCGATAGAAAAAGAAGGATTTAAGGAAAGAGTCTATACAGAAAAAGAAATAGAATATTGCGAAAGTAAAAATGTACAAAAATACCAAAGCTATAGTGGTAGATTTGCAGCAAAAGAAGCAATCTTTAAAGCTCTTTCTACTCTTATAAAAGATAAGTATAAAATAAAGTGGACAGATTTTGAGATAATTAATGATAAAAAAGGAAAGCCAAATGTACAAATTAATACTAATATTCTAGATAAATCCCTTATTAAAAATATTGATGTAAGTATCTCACATTGCAAAGAATATGCTACTGCTGTATGCATTATAGAAATTAATAATTAAAAGGAAGAGAAATAGTATGAAATTATTTGATTCACATTGTCACTTAAATGACGAGAGATTTAATGAAGATAGAGAAAGTTTAATAATAGCATTAAAAAATGAAGGTGTAGAAAAATTAGTTACTGCCGGATACAGCCTAGAAAGCAGTAAAGAAGCTATAAAATTAGCAAATAAATATGATTTTATTTATGCAACAATAGGTATTTCACCAAATGATGTACCAGATAACAATGAAAAATTAGGTCAAGAAATAGAACAATTAAAAGAAGTGTATAAAATGTCTAAAAAGATTGTTGCCGTAGGCGAGATTGGATTAGATTATCATTGGAATACAGAGAATAAAGAGTTACAAAAGTATGCTTTTATAGAACAAATAAAATTAGCAAATGAATTAGATTTACCAATCCAAATTCATACTAGAGATGCAGTAATGGATACATTAGAAATTTTAAAAGCCAATTCTGTAAAAAATGGGGGAATATTTCATTGCTGCCCATTTAATAGAGAACTAGTTAAAGAAGGTCTTAAATTAGGATTTTATATATCTTTTGCTGGTCCAACTACATTTAAAAATTCAAAAAATGCAGCAGAAATAATAAATATGGTACCTAATGATAAATTTTTAGTAGAAACAGATAGTCCATATCTAGCTCCAGAACCACATAGAGGGACAAGAAATGACCCAAGGAATGTGCAATTCATTATTAAAAAGATTGCAGAAGAAAAAGGAAAGACTTTTGAAGAAGTTCAGAATATGGCATATGAAAATGCAAAAAGAATATTTAGAATTAATTAAATACTTAGAACGCTTTAATTCCGTATATGTAATGACAACAGCATAGGAACAAAAAGATAGCTTAGTTTTTATAAACTAAGCTATTTTAAATTTTTAATTGCTTCAATTCTATCCTCTATAGATGGGTGAGTAGAAAACCAATTATTAGCTTTCTTTTGTTTGCCTTTAAAAGGTGTTACTATATACATATTTTCTGTAGAATTATTTGCCTGTTCTAATTTAGAAGTATCCAAATCCAATTTTGTTAAAGCAGAAATTAGAGCATCAGGATTTCTAGTAAATTCTACTGCTGTTGCATCAGCCATAAATTCACGCTTTCTAGAAATAGCAAGTTTCATTAGTTTTCCAAAAAATCCTGCTAATACAAGTAAAATTATACTAACGAGAACCATAATTCCATTTGATCCTCTATTATCATCATCAAATCTACCCCATAAAAATGCTCTGGAAAAGAAATCAGATAATATAATAACTAAACCTACCATAACTGTTAAAACAGCAGATAATCTAATATCGTAATTTTTTATATGTCCCATTTCGTGGGCAACGACACCCTCTAATTCGTAATAATCTAATTTATCTAGTAAAGCAGTTGTTACGCAAATTACAGAATGTTCAGGATCTCTACCTGTTGCAAAGGCATTTGGTTGATTAGAATCCATCACATATAATTTTGGTTTGTATTGTAATCCAGAAGAAACCATTAAAGCATCTAATATATTTATTAATTTTTTATTTTCCTCTTCGGTAGCAGGTCGAGCTCTATTTATGGATAAAACAATTTTGTCGCTATAATAATATGAGCCCCATGCAGATGCAATAGATACAATTAGTGCTATTATTATAGAAAATATTCCAAAGTCTAAAGCATAACATATATAATAGATAATTAATGTTATTACTACTATATAAATAGATATTATAAATCCTGTTTTTATTTTATTTCTTTTTATATCTTGATACATAATAAAACCTCACATTAATAATATATATTTAAAAAGATTTCTTTATACTAAAAGAAATCTTTGGATTTTATTAAAATTAAATTATTTTGAAAAATCAATTTTTACATTTTGTTTTTCTTTTTCATCTTCTACTTCAAATAATTCGATAGGCTTAAAATTAAATGCTTTTGCAATTAAATTTGAAGGAAACATTTCTATTTTTGTATTATACATAGTAACTGTATCATTATAAAATTGTCTTGAGTAAGCGATTTTATTTTCTGTATTTCTTAATTCTTCTTGTAGTTGTGCAAATGATTCGCTTGCTTTTAAGTCTGGATAATTTTCAGAAACAGCCATTATAGTTTTTAAAGCTTCTGTTAATTGATTGGCAATATCGGCCTTTTCTGCCACTGTAGTAGAGGAAGCCCAAGCTGTTCTAAGTTCAGCAATTTTAGAAAATGTTTCACTTTCGTGTGCCATATATCCTTTTACTGTTTCTTGTAAGTTAGGAATTAAATCAAATCTTCTTTTTAATTGTACATCTATTTGACTCCAAGCGTTTTGAACCCTTTGACGTAGGCTTACCAAATTATTATACATTGCTACAATTATGATACAAATTACAACAACAACTATAATTATTATTGGAATAACCATATATACTCTCCTCCTTTCAGTTATTTTAGCATATTATATGATTTAATACAACATATAATATAAATGTAACACAAATAAAATATATGCATAAAACTTGCCTTCAATGAATATAATATAGTAAATATTAACAATTTTGGAAAATTTGACATATGAAAAAATATATAGTATAATAAAATCTGCTTATGGAAAATAAGCTTAATTTGTGACTTTTTAATCGTGCAGGCGCACGAAGGAGGAATTTATGTTAAAGATTAAAGATGATGAAAAAGCATCTATATCGGTTAAAAGAATAATTGGAATTTGTTTAATATTTTTATTTATATCAGGAATTTGTGTATTCGCAGCAAACAAACAAGTTAAAAATGTAAAAATTACATTATCTAATGGCTGTGAAATGAATATAGTAACATCAAAAACAAAAGTTGCTGATATATTAGATGAAAAACATATCATATTATTGCCAGAGGAAAAAGTAACACCAGATGAAAATACAACAATTGGTGCAAATGGTGAAATAATAATTTCAGAAAAAACAGCACAAGAGGAAGTTGCAGAATTAGTATCAAACGAAACAGAAGCTGCAAATACCGAAGAAGAAAAAACAACTGAGTTAAGCATGGATATGATAGCACAAGCATATAATCCAATAACAGAGAAAACAATAGTAGAAGTTCAATCTATACCTTTTGAAACAGTAACAAAAAATGTAGCAAATGGTGCTAGTCAAACTAAAGACCAAGTTATACAAGAAGGTAAAGAAGGAAAGAAAGAAGTAACATATAGAGTAAAATATCAAAATGATGTAGAAATAGAAAGAACAGAAATAAGTTCTGTAGTACTTGAAGAACCAGTAAATAAAGTCGTTCAAGTTAGAGCGGTAACAAATAGATCTAGTAGAACAAATGCACCAGTGACAACATCAGCTACTGGAATTTCATTAGGAAGATATAAATTAACAGCATATTGTGGATGTGCTCTATGTTGTGGTAAGTCAACAGGAAGAACAGCTTCAGGGGCATATGCAAGACCAAATCATACAGTAGCAGCTCCAGGTAATTTTGCATTTGGAACAAAATTAAAAATTAATGGAATTGTATATACAGTAGAAGATAGAGGTGGAGCTATTAAAGGTAACAAAATAGACATATACTTTAGCTCCCATAGTGCAGCATTAGCTTTTGGTACAAAATATGCAAATGTAGAATTAATTAAATAATAAAAATAATTTTTTTGGGGGTATATTTAATATACTCCCTTTTAGTGTTTTTATAGATATTATGACTAATATCAAATCTCAAAGATAATCCGGTTGTATAGGTTCGGAAAATATAGTATAATTTTTATAAATTAATTTAAAAATTACGAAAGGAGAGTATGATATTTTTATATCGTAGAAAAATAAAAATGAAATTAATATCATGGAATGTAAATGGATTAAGAGCAGTTATAAATAAAGGGTTTAAAGATTTCTTTAAAGAAATAGATGCAGATATATTTTCTATTCAAGAAACTAAAATGCAAGAAGCACAATTGGATGAAAATATTCTAAAAATATTTGAGGATTATAATGCTTATTGGAATAGTGCAGAGAAAAAGGGATATTCCGGTACAGCAATTTTTACTAAACAAAAACCTTTAAATGTAACTTATGGAATTGGAAAAGAAGAGCATGATAAAGAGGGAAGAGTAATAACATTAGAATTCGAGAAATTTTATATGGTAAATATTTATACTCCAAATTCAAAAAGGGAATTAGAAAGATTAGATTATAGACAACTATGGGAAGATGAAATACGAGCATATTTACTAAAATTAAAGGAGAATAAATCAGTTGTAATGTGTGGGGATCTAAATGTTGCCCATACTGAAATAGACTTAAAAAATCCAAAGACAAATAGAAAAAATGCCGGATTTACAGATGAAGAAAGAGCAAAAATGACAGAACTTTTAAATGCAGGTTTTGTAGATACATATAGATATAAGTATCCAGAAGTAGAAGGAAAATATAGTTGGTGGTCATATATGTTTCATGCCAGAGAAAAAAATGCAGGCTGGAGAATAGATTATTTTATAGTTTCAGAAAATTTAAAAGATAAAATAGAAGATGCAAAAATTTTAGATGATATTTATGGAAGTGACCATTGTCCGGTAGAATTGGACTTGAATATTTAATTAAGCGAAGGGAAGAACAAAATGAAAGAAAATAGTTGGAAAAAATGGCTATATTGGTTTAGCTTTGGAGTTGCAATTATAATTGTATTTAATATATTTAATAATTTTGATAATTTAAAACAAATAATAGGTAATTTTTTTCAAATACTTAGTCCGTTTTTAGCAGGTATTTTAATAGCATATATATTATATTTACCTAGTAGAAGAATAGAAAAAACTCTTGGAAAAAGTAAAGTTAAATTTATTAAAAATAAAGCAAGACCAATTAGTGTAATAATAATTTATCTGTTAATTTTAGTTATTTTAATAGTTGCAATGAAATTTCTTATTCCAAAAGTATATGATAGTATAGTAGAATTAATAAATAATTCACAAGGCTATATAACAGATATTATTAATAAATTTTCTGCTCTTCCAGAAGACTCTTTCTTAAAGAAAGATTTCTTAGAGCAAGCAATAGCAAAATTAAAAGAAATAGATATTATGCAAATTTTAAATTATATATCAGGAATATTTAGTTTTGCTACGAGCTTAATAAATATATTTGTTGCAATTGTTGTTTCGATATATGTATTAGCAGCAAGAGGAAAATTAGTAAAGGCATTAAAGAAATTTATTATAGCTGTATTTAAACCAAAAACAGCAGAATTAATAATTAAATATTTTAATAATTCAAACGAATATTTCTTTAAATTCTTATCAAGTCAAGTATTGGATGGAATAGTTGTAGGAATATTAGCATCAATAGCTATGTCTTTATTAGGAGTAAAATATGCAGTATTATTAGGCTTCTTTATAGGATTGCTTAACCTTATACCATATTTTGGTGCAATATTTGCTGTAGCAATTTCTGCAATTATAACTTTGGTTACAGGAGGATTAGCACAAGCAATTTGGATGCTTGTAATAGTAATTATTTTACAACAAATAGATGCCAATATAATAAATCCAAAAATAGTAGGTGGCTCTTTAAAATTAAGTCCATTACTTGTTATATTTGCGGTTGCAGTAGGTGGAGCGTATTTTGGAATGTTAGGAATGTTTTTAGGTGCACCAGTTGCTGCAGTAATAAAATTACTAGTAACAGATTTTGTAAATTATAGATTAGAACAAAAATTACAAGAGGATAAATAGGGAAAAAAGGAACGTCCCTAAATCCCGAGGAGGCCCAAATCCCGAGGAGTGCCGAAATCACGAGGAACGTTCCCAAATCATGAAGGAGCGTCTTAAAATCCTATTCCCATATGAGAATATAAATTATTAATAAAATATTAATAGTTTATATTCTTTTTTCTTAATAAATAAAATGGTATAATACCTATAGAATTGAGCAGAGGGGAAATGTTTTTATGTATAATATTTTAGTTTGTGATGATGATAAGGAAATTGTAAATGCCATAGAAATATATTTGGAAAAAGAAGGTTACCAAATATATAAAGCATACAATGGAAAGGAAGCCTTGAAAATAATTGATAGTACAGAGTTACATTTAGTTATATTAGACATAATGATGCCAGAGTTAGATGGGATAAGTGTAGCAGAAAAAGTAAGAAAAGATAAAGCTATTCCAATTATTATGCTTTCTGCAAAATCAGAAGATTACGACAAAATAAAAGGCTTAAATGTAGGAGCAGATGATTATATAACTAAACCATTTAATCCGATGGAATTAGTAGCAAGAGTAAATTCACAGATAAGAAGATATACTAAGTTAGGAAGTATTAATAAAAAAGAAGAAAACGAAGATATTTATAAATCTGGGGAATTAGTAATAGATGATAGTAAAAAAGAAGTTACTGTTGATGGAAAAAATATAAAACTAACTCCTACGGAATACAACATTTTAAAATTCTTAACCAAAAATAAAGGAAAGGTATTTTCTATTTCACAAATATATGAAAATGTGTGGGAAGAAGAATCTTATGGAGCAGAGAATATAATTGCAGTACATATAAGACACATAAGAGAAAAAATAGAGATAAATCCACGTGAGCCAAAATACCTAAAAGTAATATGGGGAATTGGATATAAAATAGAGAATATATGAACTTGGGGGACGGAGGTAAAAGTTCATTAGATTAACATAAACTTTGAACTTTAAACTCCGTCCCTAAAGTTCAAAGTTCAGAGAGAGGATGTGAAGAGATGGAAGAAAAAAGTATTTTAAAAAATCAGGTTTTAAAAATGATTGCTTTTTTAACATTACCAATATTTGCAATGATAATAATAATTGATTGCATATTGATTTATTACTCTGTTGCACACCCAGAAATAAAAGAAAATAAAGATTTTTATGACACAGATATGTTTATAGAATCTTATATGGGGGAAGTAGAACGAAAGGGTTCTAGCCTAAAAAATGAAGTTGAAGAAGGATACTTTATAGATGAATATGGATATTGGATAAATCCAGTAGAAGATTCTGATAAAATGCCAATTTATGTACAAGATGGAGAATATAGAATATATTATCAAACTAATCATACAAAGAAAAAATTCATTTATTTACTAATAAATGAAGAAACCAAAATTGCTTATACGAATATTCAGCAAACATCTAAAACGAATACTTTAGAAAAATTAAAACAAGAAATAATATCTAATAATAAATATTGGTCAATATCTAATAATAAGATTCAAACAAATATAGATAGATTATCAGAAGAAAATATAGTACGAAATGAAGATTTACAGGTAATAAGTGAATTTTCAACTAACAAACAATATTATACAGCTTTTGATGAAACAGTACAAAACCTAGACTCTACAAATGATATAACACTTAGTAGAGCTTTATATAATCAGACACAAGCATTATACAAATATGCATACTCAACCTTAGCAGTTAGTATTATATTAGGTTCAATAGAACTTATATATTTAATTTATAGTTTAGGTCATGTAAAAAATAAAGAGAATATTTATTTATCTTGGCTAGATAAAATTCCGCTAGAAATATTGATTGGAGCTTATTCTTTATTATTCTTTGTAGAAGTAGCATTATTAGCAATTTGCTTTAGTGTAGTAGCTGTTGATGTTAATTTATGTGTTATGCTGATTATGTTAGTTGGATATTTTTCATTACTAAGTGCATTATGTGGAGCAGGAACATTATTAAAGAGAATTAAAGTGCATACATTTTTTAAGAACTCAATTACTTATAGAATTTTAAAATGGGTAGTAAAAAAATATAAAAATGTAAAGAATACAATTTCATCAAATAAAAATTTAGGTGGTAAAATAGCTCTATATTTTATAGGAATGATAGCAGTATCTGGAATCTTTATTTTAGTTTTCGGAGGATTTGGAATTTTACTAGATATAGTATTCTGGATCTGGTGCTATTATAAAATTATGAAAGAAGTAGATAAATTTAAACAAATACATGATGCAACAGAAAAAATTTATAAGGGTGATACAAATATTAAATTAGATGAATCTTTATATACAGGAGTTTTAAAAGAACTTGCAATTTATATTAACGATATAGCAGGAGGATTTTCTAATGCTATAAAAGAAAGCTTAAAAAGTGAAAGATTAAAAACAGAACTCATAACAAATGTTTCACATGACATAAAAACTCCATTAACTTCAATTATTAACTATGTTGATTTATTAAAACAAGAAAATATACAAAATGAAAAAGCTAAAGAATATATAGAAGTTTTAGATAATAAATCACAGAGACTAAAGAAATTAATTGAAGATCTAGTAGAAGCCTCAAAAGCATCTTCAGGAAATATAAAAATAAATAAAGAAGTTTTAAATGTTAATGAATTATTAAATCAAATAACAGGAGAATTTGAAGACAAATTTAATAAAAGAGGCTTAAAAGTAATTACTAAATTGCCAGAAGAAAAAGTATTTATAAAAGCTGATAATAGATATTTATATAGAGTTCTAGAAAATGTATATAGCAATATTGCAAAATATGCAGAAGAAAATACTAGAGTTTATTTAGATTGTATATTAGAAGAGGAAAATACTGTTGCAATATATGTAAAAAATATTTCTAAAGAAGAACTAAATATTTCTGCAGATGAATTGATGCAAAGATTTGTTAGAGGAGATAAATCCAGAAATACAGAGGGAAGTGGTTTAGGACTTTCTATTGCAAAAAGTTTAACGGAATTACAAGATGGAACTTTTAATATCTATTTAGATGGAGATTTATTTAAAGTTGCTATTAAATTTAAAAGAGTATAAAAATCTACTAATAATACTAATACATTTGCATCGAGCAGTCCTAATTTATAGGACTGCTTTTAACAGCATTAAAAAATAGAAAAATTAGTGTATTTCTATAATTGAAAAAAAATAAAAAAAGTGTAAGTTTATGTTGTTAAAATACAGAATTATGATATAATTTGCAGGAGAACAAAATATCGCTAAAGGAGAAAAAAGATGCAAAATTTATTAGAAGGTTTAAACGATAAACAATATGAAGCCGTAATAAATACGGATGGACCATGCTTAGTAATAGCTGGTGCAGGAAGTGGAAAAACAAAAGTATTAACACATAAAATAGCATATTTAATGGAAGAAAAAGGTATAAAACCATGGAATATATTAGCAATAACATTTACTAATAAAGCTGCAAATGAAATGAAAGAAAGAGTAGAAGCATTAGTAGGTGATGATGCAAAAGATATGTGGATTGGAACATTCCATTCGATATGTGTTAAGATCTTAAGAAGATTTATAGATAGAATTGGCTTTGATCATTCTTTTGTAATTTTTGATACATCAGACCAACGAACATTAATTAAAGAATGCTTAAAGGATCTACAAATAGATGATAAAATGTTTACAGATAGAATTGTTCAATTCGAAATAAGCAATGCAAAAAATGATATGGAAGAGCCAGAAGAATATGAAGCCATGGTAAAAGGTGATTATAGAAGAGAAAAAATAGCTTCTATATATAACTTGTATCAAAAAAGATTAAAAGAAAATAATGCAATAGATTTTGATGATATTATAAATTATACAATAAAAATATTTAGGGAAAATGATGATGTATTAGATTATTATACAAATAAATTTAATTATATATTGGTAGACGAATATCAAGATACAAACAAATCACAGTTTACATTAATTAGAATGTTAGCAAAAGCTCATGGAAATATAACTGTAGTTGGTGATAATGACCAACGGAATTTATAGCTTCCGTGGAGCAGACATAACAAACATTTTAAATTTCGAAAAGGATTTTAAAGGAACAAAAATAATTAAATTAGAGCAAAATTATAGATGTACACAAAATATATTAAATGCAGCAAACTCTGTAATCAAAAATAATGAAGTAAAATATAAGAAAAAATTATGGACAGAAAATGAAGAAGGGGCATTACCAACATTTCATGTTTCAGATGATGAATATGATGAAGGAAGATATATTGTAGAGCAAATAAATCATTTAAGAAGAGAAGAATATTATAAATACTCAGATTTTGCAATTCTTTATAGAATGAACTCACAATCAAGAGCAATAGAGGAAATTTTAAGAAGAGAAGATATTCCATATAAAATTGTTGGAGGCTTAAAATTCTATGAAAGAAAAGAAATAAAAGATATAATTTCTTATTTAAGATTAATTAATAATCCATCAGACAATTTGGCATTAAAAAGAATTATAAATGAACCTAAAAGAGGAATTGGAAAAACTAGTTTAGATAAGATACAAACAATATCAGAACAAACAGGAATACCAATGTATCAAATAATAAAAGAAGCAGATCAATATGGTCTTAACAGAGTATATACAAATGCACAAGGATTTATAGAAGTAATAGAAAATTTAATAAGTAAAAAAGATGAGTATACAATTACAGAATTAATAAAACATACATTAAAAGAAACTGGATATACAAAAGCTTTAGAAGACGAAAATAGTATAGAAGCAGAAAATAGAATAGAGAACTTGGAAGAATTTCTAACTGTTGCAGTGCAGTTCGAAGAAGAAGAGGCAGATAATGATTTAAGCACATTCTTAGAGGGAATAACACTTTCTAGTGATATCGATGGAATGGATGAAGAAGAAGAATCTGTTACATTAATGACATTGCACTCAGCTAAAGGATTGGAATTTCCAGTAGTATTTTTAGTAGGCATGGAAGAAGGAATTTTCCCAGGATATAAATCTATAGGAGAGCCAAAAGAATTAGAAGAAGAAAGACGTTTATGCTATGTTGGTATAACTAGAGCAAAAAATAATTTATACTTAACATGTAGTAGACAAAGAACGATGTTTGGTTCAACAAGTTGCAACCCTGTATCAAGGTTTGTAAAAGAAATACCAGTAAACATGCTAGAAGGAGCAAATGAAATAGACAGTGAACCAGAAAATAAATTCAAAGATAGTAGTTATGAATGGAGCTATGGAAAATACGGAAATAATGGAAAAGTAGTAAGTTATAAAGTGGATATACCAAAAACAAAATCAGAGCCAAGTTTTGCATTCAAATCTGCAGAAAGCTTTTTAGCCAAATTAAATGGCAAGGCACAAGAAAATACTACGGATTTATCAAAATATAAAGAAGGACAAAGAATATATCATAAACGTTTTGGAGAAGGAAATATAAGCAAAATAGAGCCAGAAGGAGATGACTTAAAACTAGACATTCAATTTGACAAGGTAGGACATAAACGTTTAATGGCCAAATTTGCAAATCTAGAAATTATAGACTAATTTGAACAAGATTTAAATAGGGATTTGGGGACGTTCCTTAAAATCCCTATTTAATATTAAATTATAAAAAACAATAAATTTAGTTATTGCTAAATATCATAAATTTATTTGAGGAGAATTAAATGAAAAAATTATTAATTGATATGGATGATGTAATTTGTGAAAACGGTTTTATTCGTATGATAAACGAATTCTTAGGAAAAAATTATAAGCCAGAAGATGCTAATTCATATTACATAAATGATTTAATACCATCGGATAAATTTGATGAATGGGTAAAATTTTTCGAAGAAAAAAATTTGTATGATTACGTAAATATTGTTCAAGATGCACCAGAAGTTATAGAAAAACTTAATAAGATATATGATATATACATAATTACAGCATACATTTTTAGAGATAAACCAGAAATATCTGGAAATCAATTAAAAAATAAATTTGACTATTTAACTAAAAATTTGCCATTTATCGATCCTAAAAAATTTATATTTTTATCTGATAAAGAATTAGTAGATGCTGATATAAGAATTGATGATAGTGTTGATAAACTAAAAGGAAAAGCAGAAATGAAACTATTATTTACTGCTTATCATAACAAAAACATTTCTGATGAAGACTTAAGAGAGAAGAAACTAACTAGAGTAAATAGTTGGAAAGAGATAAAAAAAATATTACTGGAAAAAAATATGTAATAAAAAGCTGAGCTACTAATTAGTAGCTTTTTATATCGGGATTTTAAGGAACGTCCCCAAATCCCCAAAAAACGTTCCAAAATCCCTAAGGAAGGTTCTAAATCCCTATATAAACTTTGCAAGTTTCGAAAATATTTTGAAAAGCTAATGTATAAAAATTTAAATTTGGGTAACAATATAAAAAAACAAAAAGGAGTGATAATATGCCAAATTTAAGTCAAGTTGAATTACAGAATTTAAGACATCTTATAGGAGCACATGAAACATCTTACCAAAAGTTAAATGCGTATTCTTCTGAAGCTGTTGATCCACAAATAAAGCAAATTTTTGCAAAATCTGCACAAGATGCTCTAAATACAAAACAAAAATTAATGAGTTTTTTAAATAATTAGGAGGTTGTAATGAACGAGAAAATTATGGTAAATGATATTTTATCAGGAGTTAAATCTAATTTAACAACATATCAAAATGCAATATCAGAAACTGAAAATATGGAGCTTAGACAAACTTTACAGCAAATAAGAAATAATGATGAAAGTTTTCAGTACGAGTTATTTAAAGTTGCACAAGCTAAAGGTTATTACAAACCTGCAGCTAAAGCTAGTGTAACAGAGATAGATGAAGTGAAAAACAATTTACAATAAAATATTATTGTAAACACAAGCTTATATTTTTATAAATATAAGCTTGTGTTTTTGTATACATAAATTAATATAAAATATTACAGAAAGATTAAGTTGCATAGATAAATGAAGAAAAAAAGAAGAATGACGACTTTTTAGCACAAAAAACTTAGAAAACGCGTAATTTTAAAATTTGAAGAAAGAAATTTTTTAGTATATGATATAGCCAATGTGTATACAAAGGAGTGTTAAAAATTATTAAGGTAAGAAAAGTATTAATGAATTTTAGAACTTTAATAAAATTATTAGCATTACTAGCCATAGCGGGAGCACTAATTTGGGCTACAATAATTTTTATTTACAAGCCAATATATAGTGTTACATTGAATGGGGAGTTTTTAGGATACTGTGAAGATAAAACAAAAATGCAAAACAGAATAAATAAATATATGGATAATGGTTCAGGAGAAAATGTTGCATTTGTGGAAATTAATGACTTGCCAGAATATAAAATGTGCTTTTTAAAAAAAGGAATAACAACAGATGATGATGAAATATTCCAAAAAGTAATAGAAAAAGGTAAAAATTATTATACATATTACGCAATGGTAGTAAATGGCGAGGAAAAACTATATGTTAAAAATCTAGAAGAAGCAGAAGCAGTCTTACAAGAGCTAAAAGATAAAGATAGCGCAAATAAAGATAATATAACTATTGAAGAAAAATATAATACAGAACTTGCAACATTAGTTGCTAAAGAAGATGCTGTTAATCAATTATATGAAGAAAAACAAGTGGAAAGTAAAGTAATGGTTGCAAGTACAGCAACTAACAGAAAAACAAATAATAGGGTAAGTACTTCTACTAAAGTTTCAAGTGGAAAAGCAAATTTAGGAATAACATTAATAGAGCCAATAAGTGGTATAATAACTGCAAGATATGGTGAAAGAAGTAGTGTTCGTTCTAGTGCACATACAGGTCTTGACATTGCAGCACCATCTGGAACACCAATAAAAGCAGCTGCTTCAGGAACAGTAGTATTTGCAGGAAGAAAAGGATCTTTTGGAAAGATGATTGTAGTATCCCACGGAAACGGAGTACAAACATATTACGCACATTGTAGTAGTTTGTTAGCTTCTGTTGGAGATACCGTTTCACAAGGAGAGGTTATAGCAAAAGTAGGAAGCACAGGTAACTCTACAGGAAACCATTTACACTTAGAAGTAAGAGTTAATGGACAAAGCTATAATCCACAAAAATATGTATACTAAAAGTAATTAATTATATATAAAAAAAGAAGACAATTAGTCTTCTTTTTTTTATATGTTTTTATTTTAAATTTTTTACTAAAGTCTTATAAAAATTATTTTTTAGTATTAAAGTACCATATTCATTTAATTTACTTTTAAATAGATTAGAATTATTTATACTTTTTCCAAACTCTGTTAAGGCACATAAAAAGGTTTTTATATTTGCAAAACTTTTATTAATATTATCCATAACTAAATAATAGTTATTTTTATATGTATATAATGAAAAATCTTTTGTGAATGTACTTAAACCTGTTAGATTAAGATTTTTTAAGAGTAATACAAAATCAAAAACATCATCAAAACAATTAAATTCATAAATAATAGTGTCGGTACTTAATTTATTAGATTTTCGTTTTGCTTTAATAGTTCGTTTTTTATATCCAGAATTTATATCGAAGTCTGGTAAAGATCTAGTTACAGTTATAATAAAATCGCCATCTATAGTTGCTAAAGCTTCTATCATAAGTTTATAATCTTTCGTTATAAAACCAATTTGTTCTTCTGCTTCATCTAATATTTCCATAAATAGCTTTTGAGAATCGGAAGAATTAGACATAAAAGATTGGTAATCTATATCATTATCTTCTAGATCTTGAAGGTCAAGAATAATTCGAATTTTATCATTACTTAATTTTTCAAATCTCATTAGAATATCCCTCCCGAAATATATATTAATTATACTATATGTATAGCATAATTTAAATGAGTAATATTTGGTAATATAATATATTCTACTATAAAAAAATAGGTACCTTTAATATAGCATAAAAGAAAATAAATTAAAAGAAAAAAATGGAAAAAAATAAAGAATTTTTATCGTCCAAAAATTGTAAATATGACTTGAAAAATCTGTGTAATATATATATAATATTATGGAATTTAATTGTTAATTTCCGTAAGGAAAAGGAGGAGCAATAATGGCAACTAAAGATAAGAATATATGGGTTTTACTAATATTTATTTTAGCAGGAGTAGTAGTAGGCGGACTATTAGGAGATTTAGCTTCTAGAGTAGACTTCTTATGGTGGCTTGGTTATGGCAATAGTTTTGGGTTAACAGAACCACTAGTATTGGACTTAAGCATTATAAAAATTACATTTGCATTAGTAATAAAAGTAAATATAGCAAGTATAATAGGAGTTCTATTAGCGATACTTATATATAGAAAAGTGTAATAAAAATGGGGGCAGAAAGGATTTTATATGATAATGAAAAAGCTCCCAAATTATGAAAGACCATATGAAAAATTAGAAATATATGGCGAAAATAGTTTATCCAACTCTGAATTATTAGCAATATTAATAAAAACTGGTACAAAGGAAGAATCAGCATTAACATTAGCCCAAAGAATTTTAGACATGGGTAACAAATGCAATGCAAAAGATATTACTTTTTTAGAAGAACTAACAATACAAGAATTAACCGAAATAAAAGGGATAGGTAGAGTAAAAGCAATACAAATAAAAGCTGTATGTGAACTAGCAAAGCGAATAGGAAAGCCTATTTATTCAGAAAAAATAATAATTAAAGGTTCACAAGATGTTGCAGATTTATTCATGAAAGAACTAAAAAATATAAAAAGAGAAATAGCGAAGTTAATAATATTAAATAACAAGAACATAGTAAGAAAAATTAAAGATATATCTTTAGGCGGGCAAAATTTCGTGATGATTGACCCAAAGGATATTTTTACAGAAGCAATTAAAATGCAAGCACAAAGAATAATACTGGTACATAATCATCCAAGTGGAGATCCTAAGCCAAGTGAAGAAGATATATTGCTTACAAACAGAGTAAGAGAAGCATCAATGTTATTAGGTATTTCTTTTTTAGACCATGTGATAATAGGAAATAACAATTACGAAAGTGTTTTTGCAATAATGAGAAAGAAAGGATTGTTTTAATATGTTTAAATTTTTAGGACTTAATTCAAAAGATATTGGTATAGACTTAGGTACAGCAAATTTATTAGTAACTTTAAAGGGAAAAGGAATTGTACTTAACGAACCTTCCGTAGTAGCAATAGATAAGAATACTGGAGAAATTTTAGCAACAGGATATGAAGCAAAAGAAATGCTAGGAAGGACACCAGAAACAATAAAAGCAGTAAGACCTTTAAGAGATGGAGTTATTGCGGATTTTACAGCAACAGAATTAATGTTAAAAAACATCATTAAAAAAGTTTGTAGACAAAATAATGTTGGAAAACCAAGGATATTAGTTGGGGTTCCATCTGGAATAACAGAAGTGGAAGAAAGGGCAGTAGAAGAAGCTGTTATGCAAGCTGGGGCTAAGGAAGTATACCTAATAGAAGAACCAATGGCAGCAGCTATTGGAGCAAATTTGGACGTTTCTGAACCTAGCGGAAATATAATTGTAGATATAGGTGGAGGAACTACAGAAGTTGCAGTGGTTTCTTTAGGTGGAATAGTTATAAGTCATTCTTTAAGAATCGCAGGAGATGAGCTAGATGAAGATATTATGAACTATATTAAAAAAGAACATAATTTAGCAATTGGAGATACCACCGCAGAAGAAATTAAGAAACAAATTGGGTGTGCATTACCTTTAATGACAGAGATGACAATGGATGTTACAGGAAGAGATTTAAATACTGGACTTCCAAGAAATATAGTTGTAACTTCTAGTAATATTCAAGAAGCCATCGAAGCATCTATAAATGAAATTGTAGAAACAGTTAAAGCAACATTAGAAAAAACACCACCCGAATTGGCGTCAGACATTATGGAAAAAGGAATTGTACTTGCTGGTGGTGGTGCACTAATAAAGAATCTAGATAAATTATTAAGTGAAAGAACTGGAATGCCAGTATATGTTGCAGAAGATCCATTAGACTGCGTAGTAAAAGGAACAGGAAAAACATTAGAAAATATAGAAAAATTAAGAACAGTATTAATTAACGCAAGAAAAAGAGTATAACTTTAATTATATAGGAAGGAAGTAAGAATGTATAAAAAGAAAAAAAGTGGAGTTGTTGGAATAGTCGTTACGGTAATAATTTTAATATTATTAGTAATACTTTCAAATATAAAAATAGAAAATTTAACAGTTGTAGAAAATGTTTTTAGTACAATAGTTATGCCATTTCAAAATGGATTTACAATGCTAAAAAATAAAATTTCAGGAAATAATACATTTTTTACTGATTTAGATAATTTAAAAAGTGAAAATGAAGAATTAAAACAAAAAAATAGTGAACTAGAGCAATCATTAAGGGAACTAGAAATTATTAAGGCGGAAAATACTACCCTTAAAGAACAAATGAACCTTAAAGAAAAATATGGTGAATATAATACTGTATCAGGTTATGTAATAAATAGAGACATTAGCAATTATACAGGTATGGTGGTTATAAATGTAGGCTCTGATGATGGGGTACAACCTAATATGACAGTTATTGCGGATAAAGGATTAGTTGGAAATGTAGTATCTGTTACATCAAATACCGCAAAAGTACAAACAATTGTAGATCCAGCAAGCTCTGTAAGTTGTATTATTAGCACATCTAAAGATGCATTTATAACAAAAGGAAGTATAAATAATAGCGGTAGAGAAATAAGAGCAACATATATACCAACAGATGCTGTATTAGTTCAAGATACAAGTGTAGAAACATCTGGTTTAGGTGGCATATATCCGAAAGGAATACATGTTGGAACAATAAAAGAAGTTGTTAATACTAAAAATCCAACAGATAAATATGCTACAATAGAAACAGCAGTTGATTTTTCAAAACTGGATACAGTACTTGTAATATTAAATTAATGAAAGGAGAGCGAGTATGAAAAAGGCATTATCAATTTTATTAATATTTGTTGCTTTCCTTATAATATACTTTTTACAAGTAAATTTCTTTACTTGGTTTAATATTGCAGGTGTAATGCCAAATTTATTTGTAGTGCTAATTTTAGTGGTAGGATTATTTGCAGGTAAATATGTAGGAATATCTGCAGGTGTAATTGCAGGATTATTTCTAGACATATTTATAAGTAAAAAAATAGGGGTAACAGCTATAACCTTAGGAATTGTTGGCTTTATAGGTGCTTTATTAGATAAAAATTTTTCTAAAGACAGTCGAATAACACTTATTTTAATGGTAACTATTCTAACTGTACTTTTCGAGATATTAAATTATGCTATAAATGCGATAATATTTTCGTATTCTTTAGAATTAGTAGGCTTTTTTATTAAATTAGCAATAGAAACAGTATTTAATATATTAATAACGATAATATTATATCCACTTATTCAAAAATGTGGATATACATTAGAAGAAAATTTTAAAGAAACAAAAATACTAACAAGATATTTTTGATATAGCAAGAAAGTTATTGTGCCAGATGTTAGATTCCCTAATGTTTAGAGAATCTTACATCCGCTTTTAAAAACAGGTAAGATTGGAAGTGATTAATTGAATAAAAAACCAAATATAAAACTTAGATTTAATTTTATAACAACTATTATATACGTAGTAGGAATCGTTTTATTGTTACAACTTTTCAATCTACAGATAGTTCATGGTAGTGAGTACAGAGAACAATCTAATACTAGGTTAACTAGAGAAAGCACCATAGAGGCAGATAGAGGTTCAATCTTAGATAGGTCAGGAAATACTATCGTAGGGAATACGATGGGATTTAGTGTGGACTTATATAAGACAAAAATAGATGATAAAACATTAAATCAAACAATACTAAATGTTATAAATGTATTAGAACAAAATGGTGATTCTTATGTTGACGATTTTATTATAAATATAAATCCGTATGCGTTTAATGTTTCAGACGAAAAAGCGGCTAAATTTAAAAAGGAACATGATATTGATGAAAACGCAACAGCAGAAGAATGCTTTAACGCAATAAAAGAGGAATACGAAATTGAAAATGCTGATGTTGTAGAAGCAAGAAAAATAATGGCAATTAGATATGCTATACAAGAAGAAGGCTATAGTAGTACAAAGCCATTGCAAATTTCAGATAATATAAAAAGAGAATCTGCATTAATATTTAACGAAAAAGCTTCAGAATTTCCAGGAATAAATGTTGTAGTAGAGCCAGTAAGAAATTATGAACAAGGAACAACTGCTTCACATATAGTTGGATATACAGGAAAAATTACTTCAGACGAATTAAAAACCAGAAAAGAAGCTTACGATCAAGATGATATAATTGGAAAAAATGGAATAGAATCTATGTTTGAAGAATATTTAAAAGGTGAAGATGGAGTAAAACAGCTTGATATGAGTGTTGATGGAACTGTACAAGAAGAATATACGACTAAAGAGGCTATAAAAGGTTCAGATGTTGTATTAACGATAGACTTGAATTTACAAAAAGTAACGGAAGAAGCTTTGGCAAATACTATAAATAAAATTAATAGTGGTGGATATTCACAGCAATATGATACAAATTCTGGAGCGGCAGTAGTAATGGAAGTTAAAACAGGAAAAATATTGGCAATGGCAAGTTATCCAACATATAACCCACAAGATTTTGTAGGAACAATATCAACAGAAAAGTGGAATGAATATAATAATAATCCTGATTTGCCATTAATGAATAAAACTATTCAATCTGCATATGCACCAGGTTCAATATTTAAAATGGTAACAGCAATTGCTGGGTTAGAGTCAGGCGTTGTTACTACTACAGAAAAAGTAAATGATACTGGAACATTTTACCATTATAACGATAGTTGGAAATGTTGGCAAAGAGGAGGGCATGGTTGGCTTAACATTACAGGTGCAATAGAGAAATCGTGTAACTTCTTCTTCTACACAATCGGAACAAGAATGGATATAGATACTTTGGCTAAATATGCTAGATATTTTGGGTTAGGTGTTAAAACAGGAGTAGAGTTGCCAAGCGAAGTATCTGGAACAGTAGCATCTAGAGAAGCAGCACAAAAAGCTGGTAGAAGTTGGTATCCAGGGGATATGATGTCAGCAGTTATCGGACAAAGTTATAATGCATTTACACCTTTACAAATGGCAAAATATATAAGTATGGTAGCAAATGGAGGAAATAAAATAACTCCAACAATAGTAGAATCTGTTATAAATGCAGATGGAACAGAGATACCAAAAGATGAAGTCGAGCAAACTATAAAAGAAAAATTGGGTATAACCGATGATGGGGCAGAGGATTTAGCAATATCGCAAACAAGTATAGATGTTGTTAAAGAAGGAATGCGTTCAGTTACATCAGATGAATCTGGAACAGCATATAGTGTATTTAGGAATTTCCCAATAGAAGTAGGAGGAAAAACAGGTTCAGCAGAAACTGCAAGAGGTACTGGAAATGGTAAAACTAATGCATGGTTTGCAGGATTTGCACCTTTTGATGATCCAGAAATTGCAGTAGTAGTATTTGTAGAAAATGGTGGTCATGGTTGGTATACAGGAGAAACAGTTAGGGAAATAATGGAACAGTATTTTGGAATGAATACTACACAAGTTCAGGAAGATATGACACAGGCACCTTATGTAGAAACATATAGATAATAGGGAAAGGAAGTTAAATATGGCACAGTATATAACAATAAATTTAAAAAAAGATGTAATAGTAATGAAATTAAGCGAAAAGGCTACTCAAGAAGATACTATTAAAAGTTTAAAAAAGAAATTACCAGAATTAAAAAAGTTATACCAGCAAGAGAAAACACCTATTTTTGTAACAGGAAGAATCTTAAAAAATAAAGAGTTAAAAGAAATCCAAGACCTAATAAAAAAGAGCATTAATGTAGAGGTTGAATTCGATACGCCTAAAGCCCTAGGGCTAAACGAAATACGAAGAACTTATAATAAAGATGTAGAAGTTTCGGAAGCTAAAATTCATAGAGGTTCTTTAAGATCTGGACAAAGGATAGAATATGAAGGAACTTTGGTAGTATTAGGAGACGTAAATGACGGTGCGGAAGTAATTGCTGGTGATAATGTAGTCGTTGTTGGTAATTTAAGAGGGTTAGCACATGCTGGTGCCAAAGGAAATAAACAAGCTATAGTTGCAGCACATAGAATAGACACACATCAACTTAGAATTGCCAATATTATAAAAGAATTGGAAAAAGATGATGAAGCATATAATATTGCATACACATATGCTTATGTTCATGAAAATGGTAGAGAAATTGTTTTAGAATAATAAAAGCTAAAGAATGTACTAAAATATGAAGTTTATATAGTACATTCTTTTTTATTTACAATTGATTTTGTATAAGCATAAAAAAAGAAAAATCAATTTAAAAGTAACAATAATAAACAGATTATTAGTTCATTATCGTTAATTTTTTCTTTATATAAAATGAATATAATAAATAATATTATTAAATCATCTACATATAAATTTATTCCTAAAATATTTATACAAGCAGCAGTATTTGTATTCGTATCACTAGAGCACTTAGTAGATTTGTCAAAATTTTTGTGATACTCAGAAGTGTTAGATTTTACTATCTTAGGTTTTGGTATAGAATTTTTATAAAAGCGTGAATATGGAGAAGGAAAGTTATACATTTTTATCACCATCACTATCATTTTTAAGCATTTCTAATAATGGAGCCATATTTAATAATTTCATATATTGGTCTAATTTGGTTTGTCTACTTTCTCTTAGATATGGTTTTAATGCTAATAACAAATTGGAACGCTTATCATTATGAGAAGCGTTAACTTTATCCATAATTTCCTTTATTTTTAATATAGTATTTATATCTATATTGTTAAAAGAAGTATTTTCAGAAGAAGACGAGTCATTAGAAGATGATGACTTGTCAGTAGATTTTAAGTTGTTTAAAATATCGTTAACTTTAGACATATCTATATTACTTTTAGAAAAATTCTTAATTAAATCTGATAAATCATCACTCATAATAACCTCCTATACTTTGCTCTTTAAATAAATTGGTTGTATCTTATAAATTACAAAAAGTATTAGTTTAAATTATTTTTTAAGTTTTTTATGATTTCATCCTTATTCTCGGATTTCATAATTTTATTTGCAATTTCCATACTTTTCTCTAAGTCCTTCTTATCTACTTTAGATAACATATTCATTAATTTTGCCATATCCAAATTATCCATACAAATCACCTCTAAATATATATATGAATTTTGTTATAGTATTATATTAAAAATACAAAAAAATGGTTACTTTTTAAAAAAAATTAAAAAAAATTTATATTGTGGAATATAAGTTTCCGTTAAAAAAAACATATTCAAAATATAGAAATTTACATAAAAATATTACAAATATGAGAAAAACATTGAAAAATAAGGAAAAAAAGTATATAATATAAGTATATGGGATTATTATTTTTTTTAGGAGGAGAATATGAAAAGAGAGGTTGTTAATAAGTTAATAGCAGCAATAGCTACAGTTTGTTTACTTATGACCTATGTGTCTACGTTAACAAATTCAGTTTATGCTGCCTATGAAGAATTAGAAAAACAAGGGATTGTATCAAACAATAAAAATATAGAGTTTGATGCATACTTTAAAACAGATGGAACAAATAAACACAGTATTGATGCAGAGATATCTGCAGAGCAAAAATTATATGTAAAGGTAAATGTAAAAAATGCAGGTTATCTAGAGAATGCAACAATTACATTTGAAAATCCAAATTTTTCAATTTCAAAAGCTTTTAATACATCTGAAAATGTAAAATCAATTGATTATGATAATAATCAAATTACATTAAATCAATTAGAAAGTGGAAAAGAAGCTGAAATAGAAATTCCTGTTAACTTTGTAAGAAATGATAATATGGATTTAACATATTTTTCTAGAGAAACAAAGTTAAGTTTAGCAGGGACATATTTTGATGAGAATGAAAGGGAAAGAAATATAAAATCTGATATAAATATCAGGTTAAATTGGGTTGCAACGCCAAATGCTATTATAAACGAAGATGTAATTAAATATGGTACTCATAATAGTAATGTATATATGCAAACACTATTAACAAGTGCAATAGAAGGAAATTCACTTCCAGTAGAAAAGACAAAAATAGAAATTGCAGTGCCAAAAATTGCAAACAAAAATCCAGATGAGGTAAGAATATTTGCAAATACAACAGCAACAAATAATGCAGAATTTACAAAAGATATGTGGTCTTATAATAAAGACACCGGAATATTAGAAATTAATTTAGAAAACAAAGAAAATAATAATCTAGTTAATTGGAGACAAGGAGAAGACAGCTTCTACATAACATATATTTATGCAGATGCTACAGCTGAAGCAACTACAATTACATTAAATGCAAATTCAAATATTAAAACATATGTAACAAATCAAGAAGTTACAGCAAATCTTCAAAAGAATGTAGAATTAAATGACGAAGTTACCACAGCAGTGGATACAGAAGTTTCAGCAACAGCAGAAATATATAAAGGTTATATGTATGCTAACAATAAATATGAAACAGATTTTAGTTCAACAATATCAGCAAATATAGCATACACAGATGCTGTAGATAAATTAGTTTTAAATGAAAATAATGCAACTTTTGTTACAGCAAATGAAGCTACAATGCAAGCAGGAAATAACATATACTATAAATCTATAGCTATTAACAAAACTTTATTTGAAAAAATTTTAGGACAAAATGGTAATATACAAATCTATGACCAAAATGGAACCAGAATAGCTGGAATAGATAAAAACACACCAGTAGACGCAAATGGTAATATGGCAATTACAATAGATAATCAAGATGTTATAGCATTAAGAATAGAAACGACAAAGCCAGAAACAGAAGGAATTATAACATTTAATATTAATAAAGCTGTAAAAGCTACGACAAACTTATCTAGAGCTACAATAACAAATATTCAAAGAATCGATACAGTAGTTTCTGGAAATATAGTAAGTGCTGATATAGTAACAGAAATGGCTACAAAGACAGAGACAACAAAAGTAAATGAAACAGCAACAAAAGCAGAACTTTATATAAATAATACTAATTTAACAACAACAGCTAAAAATGAAAATGTAGAAATAAAAGCAATATTAAAATCAAATGATTATACATGTGATTTATATAGTAATCCAACAGTTCAAATTACTTTACCAAGTGAAATAGAAACAGTAGAAATAAAAACAATAAACTTATTATATAATTCAAATATTCAAATATCTTCATATGATGTAATAACAGATAATGATGGAAACAAAGTAATTAGAATATATATGCAAGGAGAACAAACAGAATTTGTTACAGATATAAGTAAAGGAATTAATGTTGTTATAAATACAGATATTACATTAAGAAAAACAGCAGCAAGTACAACAAAAAATGCAACTTTAAAAGTAACAAATGACAAAGCAATACAATATGAAAATGATGGGGTTGCTACAGTTCCAATGAACATATATGCACCACAAGGTGTTGTACTATTAAGTAGTGTATCTAATTTTAGTAATGACAATACAGAAATAGTTTCTTTACCTAATAAAGAACAAGCAGGAAAAATAGATATAAAATCAAATGCAAAAAATATTACAATGAAAGCAACTGTAGTAAATAACTATGGTAAAGATATAAAAAATCCAAAAGTATTAGGAAGATTACCATTCCAAGGAAATAAAAAGACTGATGGAACAGAATTAGGTTCTACAGTAGATACAATATTAACATCAGGACTTACAGTTTCAGGAATAGATAATAATCTAATAAATATATATTATAGTGAAAATGGAGATGCAACAGCAGATTTAAATAATACAGCAAACGGTTGGACACAAACTATAAATGATGCATCAAAGATAAGATCATATTTAATAGTATTAAATGATTATGTAATGCCACAAGCAACATCATTTGATATGTCATATAATGTACAAGTACCAGAAAACTTATCACATAATGAAAATGCATTTGGTACATATACAGTATATTATGAAGAAGACGAAAACACACAAACAATTGCAAAACAAACAATAGCACCAACAGTTGGTGTGTCTACAGGAAAAGGACCAGAATTAAAAGCAGATATATATTCAAATGTTGGTACTACAGCATCAACAGAAGATATTATGGAATATAGAATAACAGTAAGAAACGATGGCGAAATAGATGCAGAAAATGCAAAAGTAACTGTAAACTTACCAGACATGGTAGACTATGCAGAATATATACAAGAACCTATGGGAGAAAGATATGAGCCAAGACCAGAGCAAAGAACATTAGAACTTTCAGTAGGAAATCTTGCAGTAGGAGAAAGTAAAGAAGTAACATTTACAATAAAAGCAAATGAAGAAGGAACATTTAAATTAGATTTTGTACTTTCTGCTGATAACCTAGAAAAATCAGAACAAGTATCAACACCAGAGGTACAAGTATCACAAGCAAGTTTCTATATCGAATTTACAACACCAACACAAAATAATGTTGGAGTAGGAAGTCAAATTGAATACTATATTAATATTTCAAATGTAACAGATAAGAAGATAGATGATGTAGAAGCAACTATTGACTTACCAGAAAGTGTTGAATATGTAGAAGCATTTAGACAAGAATATGCTGGTGAGAATCAATCACAAGAAGATGTAAATTATGATGAAAATAATAGAAAAGTTACATTTAAGGTTGGAGACATAGAAGCAAATTCAGCAGCGGAATATAACTTCATATTAAGAGTAAAGGTAGCAAAACAAGAAGATGTAAATATGCAAGTTATAGTAAAAGGAAAAGATACAAATGAACAAAAGAGTTCACTTATAATACATTCAACAGGAGATAATAAATTAGAAATATCAACAGGAACAGATATAACAGAAGAATATTTACAAATTGGAGATGTTGTAACATATACAGTAACAGCTAAGAATGTAAGTTCAGGAATTATAAAAAATGTAAGAATAGCTGCAACAATTCCAGATAATCTAAAATACTTAAATACAACATATTATCTAGATGATAAAGAAATGTTTAATGGATACTTATTAGATAATAAAGTTACAGAAGCAACAATAGATTTAGATGCAGGACAAACATTTACTTTTGTAGTAAGAGCAGCAGTAAATAAAATGATAGATACATCAAAAGAAGAAGAAGATTCAAATGTAGTAATAGATATAACTGGTGATGATATCGAAGACTACCATGATGAAATAAAAAATAAAATAGAAAATGATAATGTAGAAAATTCAAATACTTATAGAATATCTGGAGTAGTCTGGGAAGATAGCAACAGAAACGGTACAAGAGATTCAGATGAAAAATTACTTTCTGGAATTCCAGTAACAATAGTAGATGCAGAAACAGGTAAAGCAGTAAAAAATTCAAACGGTGATGAAATAAGTGCTACAACAGACGAAAAAGGTGAATATATCTTAAGTGATTTAATACAAGGAGAATATATTGTTAAATTTAATTATGATAATTCACAATATGTAATTACAGAATATAGAAAACAAGGAATAGATGAATCAATTAACTCTGATGCAATTAATACAACAGAAAATAATGGTGTAGCAATTACAGACAGTTTAACAATTACAGACACAAGTATGAGTAATATAGATTTAGGTTTAACAACAAAAGGAATATTTGATTTATCATTAAATAAAACATTAACACAAATTCAAATGGCAGATGGAAAAACAACAAACTCTGTATCATTTGACCACAGAAAATTAGGAAAAATTGAAGTTGATGGAAAACGTATAAATAGTACAAACTTAGTAATAGAATATACAATGACAATTACAAACAATGGTAATGTAGCTGGATATGCTAAAAAGATAGTAGACTACTTACCAAGTGAATTAGAATTTAGTTCTAACTTGAACGAAGATTGGTATGCTTCTGGAGATACAGTAGTTTGTACAAGCCTAGAAAATGAGATAATTAATCCAGGGGAATCAAAAGAAGTTAAATTAGTATTAACTAAGAAGATGGATGATAACGGAACAGGAACAGTAACAAATAAAGCAGAAATTACAGAAACATATAATGACCAAGGTTTATTAGACGAAAAATCAACAGATGATGATACTAATTCTTCAGCAAATGTAATTATAGGTATAAAAACTGGTGGACCAGTAACATATATAGTTCTAACATTAACGATATTAGCAATAGCAGCATGTGGAGCTTATATAATAAATAAAAAAGTATTGAAAGTTTAGAAAGGAGGATGGGAAATATGAAAAAGTCAAAATTATTAGTATTATTAATAATAGCAATGCTTATACCAATAGTGACAGTATTAGCGTATCTTTCACCAATTTCGGAAGCTAGTTCATTTACCTACCAATATAGTGCTTCTAACTCGCCTCCTTTTGTAACAACAATAGATGGTAAAAGAACAGAAGTTTATTGTTCACAAGCAGGTGGTTCATTATGGAGTAGCTGGGGAAAAATAACATTCTATAGTCAAGAAACACATTCAATGTCAGCAGGTTTAGCATATGCGTTAAGACAATGTTCTAGTATGGACTCTAGACAAAACCTAATATGGATGTCAAATATATCTAATAATATAGATACTCCAGATTGGCATTCAGATTATGATGATGCATTAAAACAATATAATAAAATAGATGAATTTAACAAATATTATAATAAATTAGAAAAAACAGAAAAGAACATAACATTCCAAGATACACAAGCAACACTACAAAGTTCAGCAAATGGAAAATATAAATTAGGACCATTTAAACTATCATTTTTTAAAAGTGCTTATTCTGGAATCTCAAAACTATATCTAGAAACAGATGATGGTAAAACAATAGATGTTAATAGAGTAAACTTTGGAGGATACACAGGTAAGGTATCAGAGATAGATTCTGATGAAGAATTTTATGTAGTTCTATCTCAAGAAGACGCTGGTCAAGCTTCAAAAGTTAAATTAGTAGCAGAATATACATATGAAGAAGCAAGTGGTACATATACATATTACAAACCAGATAAATCTCACCAAACAATGGATGGTAAAACTGTACAAAGATTAGTAACAATTGATTACAAAGGTGGAACCAAAACAAAGCATGATAAGAGCCCAGAAATAGAATTAACTATTGATTTAGCTGGTAAAGTATTTAAAGATAACCCAGCAAATAAAGATGGTACAGAAGATGGTATCTTAAGTACTGGAGATGAAATGTTAGAAGGAATAGAAGTAACATTATTTGATAGTACAGGAGTAGAAATTGCTAAAACAAAAACAGATAGTAATGGTTACTACGAATTTAAAGATCAACTAGCATCTAAACAATATTTTGTAAGATTTAAATATAATGGACAATTATATGAGCCAACAACATATCAAAGAGTAAGTAAAATAATAGACAATTCTGGAACATTAGGAGCAACAACAATAGGAGAAAGATCATATGCAACAGATGGTAAACAAAATAGACAGAACTTTAATAATAAATTTACACCAGTAGATAGTACACATACAGTACCAAATAGAAACGATACTACAAATGCAGCATTTGATATTTATGCATACACAGGACCTAATGGAATGGAACAATTATTATACTACGGAGTATCAAACTCTCGAGAAGAATTATTAAATATCAACTTTGGTATTAAAGATAGAGAACAATTTGACATGAACTTAAGAAAAGATTTAGTAAAAGTTGATTTAAATATCAATGGTAAGTCACATACATATAACTACCCAGGAGGAAACCAAGACTTAGAGGTTGATATAAGAGGTACAGATATACCAGACTATAATAGAGCAATTAGAAGTTCAGACTTACAATATAAAGCAGAACAAGCATATACGCAGGCTTCAGATAAATTACAAGTAATAGTAACTTATAAAATTCAATTAAGAAATCAATCTGTTGGTAAGATTACAGGCTATGTAACAGATTTAGCAGATTACTATGATACTTCTTATGAATTTATAAGATCATATGATGAAAAAGAACAAGCTATTACTTGGGAACAACAATCAGATATCTCAGGATCTGGAAAAACATATCATACAATGCATACAACAGCATTAGCAAACCAAGGAATTAATGATAGAAAATGGATATTTGTAGAATATAGAGTAACAGATGATGCTTTAAGAAAATTAATAGAGGATGGTTCATCTACTAAAGAGAACTTTGCACAAATATCTGGATATAGAAACACTTATAGGGAACAAAGAAAAGACTTAAATGGACAAGTAATAACAAATGCAGGTGAGAATGCAGGATTAATTGATATAGACTCTACACCAGCAAACATGAATCCAACAGATTCAAGAGTAAAAGAATTTGTAGCATACTCTAAGACAGACGAATACCAAGCATTAGGTGGAGAAGATAAGACAAGACAAAGTATGGCAATCTTCGAAGATGATGCAGATGCAGCACCTGGATTAAAACTAGTAGTTGATGACACAAATAAGAGAAAATTAACAGGTACAGTATTTGAAGATGCAGCATTAGCAGAAAGACTAGAAAACGATAATGAAAGAATTGGTGATGGTGAATATTCAGATGGTGAAAACTTAGTAAATCAAGTTAAAGTTCAATTAATTTGTACAAACAAAGATGTAGGAGTAAAAGAAACAAGGACCAATGACCAAGGTGCATACGAATTTACAGATTATATTCCTGGTGATTATACTATTAAATTTACATATGGTGATTATGAATCTTTAATAGCAGTACAACCAAATAACGAAATGTACACAGGTCAAGATTATAAATCTACAATATATCAAGAAGGTAACTATTCAGACTCACATTGGTACAATAACAATATAAACACAAGAACAAATGATGCTAAAGACGACCAAGAAAGAAGAGCTACAGTAAATTCATACAGTGAGGACTTAAAATATACAAATGCAACAGTGTTAAATTCTACAGCACAAACAGATGAAACAACATTAAGAAGTTTAGCAGATAACACAAACATGAATGCAAATACAGCTCAGATGAGTATGGATATTGAATATGTTGGTCAAGAAAATACAGAATATTTAGTAAAAAATATAGATTTTGGTATTATAGAAAGACCACGTTCAGATATGTATGTAGAAAAAACACTTTCTAACTTAAAATTATCAACAGCAGGAGATGGACAAACAATATTTAACTCTAATCAATCTGTTTCAAACTTAACATGGAAACCAAATACAAGAGAGACCAGAGGATTAATTCAAGCAACTGTTGATGAAAACTTATTACATGGTGCACAATTAGAATTAACATTTAGTATAAAAGTAATAAATACTGGTGAGACTGATTACACAGACGAAACATATTACAATACAGGTGTTATAACAAATGCAAATAACATAGTAACATTAGACCCAGCGCTTGTGGTAGACTATGTATCTAATAACCTATCATTTGATATGAATCAAAATTCTGGATGGCAAGAAATAACAGATAAAACACAATTAACAGCTGGAGATGATCCATATATTAAAGCAGTAGATGAAAATACATTTAATGGACTACAAAAATTAATTGTTTCAACATCTGATAACCCTATAGTACAAGCAGCTCCATTAGTACCTGAAAAGGCTAAGGATAAAGCTGGAAAGCAATCTGAAACACCGGCAGCAACAGTATTTTTAACTAAAGTAGTTGCTTCAGATGGAAGTACAACTGATGATACAGAATATGAAAATACAGCAGAAGTTATTGAATCTATTACAACAAATGGTAGAAGAACATATAATGCAGAAATAGTTTCAATTCCTGGTAACTATAATATAGGAGAACCAGATACAGGACGTTCAGAAAGAATAGCTATAGTTCCACCATTTGGTGCAGAAGATATAATAAAATATATAGTAATAGCAATAGCAATTGTTGGAGTATTAGGAATAGGAATTTTCTTAATAAAAAGAAAAGTCTTAAGAAAATAAAATAAAAATCGGGATTTGGGAACATTCCTCAAATCCCGATTTTTTGTGAACTTTAGGGACAGGGTTAAAAGTTCAAATACTATGTTAACTAATAGAGGATAAGAGACGCTTTTAGGGAAATAAGGGACGTTCCTTATTTCCCGATTTTATCGGAATTTTTTTAGGAACGTTTTTTCGTTTTATATAGGGAAAAAAAGGAACGCCCCTAAATCCCGACTCGAAAAATGTCGTACGGAAAATTTGGACATTTATAATATTTAATGATAGAATATACAAAAAAAGAAAGGGAGTAGATATAAATGACTTATGGTGAAGAACTAAAAGACAAACTATTCAAGAAGAAAATAAATGGATGGTTTAAAATTTCTGATGAATTAAAAAAAGAAATCTTTGAATATAATGAAAGATATATGGAATTTTTAAATAATTCAAAAACAGAAAGAGAAATAGTTAAGAGCGCTGTAAAAATAGCAAAAGAACATGGATTCAAAGATATAAATGAAATAGAACATTTAACAGTAGGAGATAAAGTCTATTATATAAATAAAGAAAAAAGTATGTATTTAGCAATAATTGGAGAGGACAAGTTAGAAAATGGATTAAATATAATTGGTTCACATGCTGATTCTCCAAGATTAGATTTAAAACCAAACCCATTATATGAAGACCAAGAATTAGTATATTTTAAAACTCATTATTATGGAGGAATAAAGAAATATCAATGGACGACTATTCCACTTAGCATTCACGGTGTAATAGTAAAAGGTAATGGCGAAAAAGTAGAAGTAAGAATTGGTGAAGATGATAAAGATCCAATATTTACAGTTACAGACCTATTGCCACATTTAGCAAAAGAACAAGAAAACTTAAAATTAAAAGAAGCAATAAAAGGAGAAGATCTAAATCTTTTAATAGGAAGTATGCCTTTTGATGAAGAAATTCCAGAAAGAGTTAAATTAAATATTTTAAATATCTTAAATAAAAAATATGGAATTGTAGAAGGAGATTTATCAAGTGCAGAATTAGAATTAGTACCTGCATATAAAGCAAGAACACAAGGATTTGACGAAAGCATGGTAGCAGCATATGGTCAAGATGATAAAGTTAGTGTATATACATCATTAACAGCAATGATGGAACTAAATAATATTAAGAGAACAGCAGTATGTATTATAGCAGATAAAGAAGAAATAGGTAGTGTAGGAAATACAGGTATGGAATCACACGCATTTGATACATTCATAACATACTTATTAAATAAAACTGGAGAAAATAAAGTTAATTTATTAGAAAAAGTATTTTGTAATTCAAAAATGCTTTCAGCAGATGTAGATGCATGCTTAGATCCAATATATGCAAATGTTTCAGATAGACTTAATGCAGCATATATGGGATATGGTGTAGGAATAAATAAATACACAGGTTCTGGAGGAAAATACGAAGCATCAGATGCAAATGCAGAATATCTAGCAGAAGTAAGAAAAATATTTGATGACAATAATATCAAATATCAAATAACAGAACTAGGAAAAGTAGACGTAGGTGGTGGCGGAACTATAGCATATATTCTAGCTAATAAAGGAATAGATGTTATAGATTGTGGTATACCAATTTTATGTATGCATTCACCATACGAAGTAGCAAGTAAATATGATGTATACTCTGCATACCAAGCATATAAAGCATTTTGGAATGCATAGGGATAAAGGGACGGTGCTAAAAATCCCGGTTTAACTGGGACTTTTAGCACGCTTTTTTTTATGGAAAAAAGATTTGTAAAAGTAATATTTAGTTGTCTATATTACCACTAAAAGAAGACTTAGAATAGGAAAAAAAGGAACGTCCCCAAATCCCTAGAATAGGGAAAAAAAGGAACGTCCCTAAATCCCTATGTAACGACTTGAAAAAGCTGGAAAAATTGTGTATAATAGTATACAGAGTTTATAAAAAGAGGAGAGAATTATGTTTCAAAAATTAGAGGCAGTTGAAAAAAGATATGAGGAATTAACAAAATTAATAAGTGATCCAGAGATTATAGCAAATCATAATGAATGGCAAAAATATGTAAAAGAACATGCCGAAATAGCTGATGTTGTGGAAAAATATAGAGAATATAAAAAAGTAGAAAAAGAGATGGAAGATGCCAAAGAAATGATGGCAGATAAAGAATTAAAAGAATTGGCAGAAGCAGATTATTATTCAGCAAAAGAGCAATTACCAAAATTAGAAGAGGAATTAAAAATGTTATTAATTCCAAAAGACAAAGACGATGATAAAAATATTATATGCGAAATAAGAGCAGGTGCAGGAGGGGAAGAAGCAGCATTATTTGCGGGTACATTATTTAGAATGTATAATATGTATGCAGAAAGAAAACATTGGAAATTAGAAATATTAAACGAAAATGCAACAGAACTTGGTGGATATAAAGAAATATCTTTTATGATCACTGGTAAAGGTGCATACAGTAGATTAAAATATGAAAGTGGAGTACACAGAGTACAAAGAGTTCCAGACACAGAAAGTAGTGGAAGAATACATACTTCAACAGCAACAGTTGCAGTACTACCTGTAGTAGAAGATGTAGAAATAGAAATTAATCCAGCAGATATAAAGATGGAAGTATTTAGAGCATCAGGAGCAGGAGGACAACATGTTAATAAAACATCTTCAGCAGTAAGACTTATCCACATTCCAACAGGAATTGTTGCAGAATGCCAAACAGAAAGATCTCAATTACAAAACAGGGAATATGCAATGAAATTATTACGTTCTAGACTTTATGAAATAGAAAAAACAAAACAAGATAATGCACTTGCAAACGAAAGAAAATCACAAATAGGAAGTGGAGATAGAAGCGAAAAAATAAGAACATATAACTATCCACAAGGAAGAATAACAGATCATAGAATAGGGTTAAGTATATATCAAATGGAAGATTTCTTAAATGGAAATCTAGATAATATGATAGATAGTTTAACAGCTGCACATATGGCAGAAAAATTAAAAGGAAATGAAGAAGAATAATTTTAAAAAGATGGGAAATTTAATTTCCTGTCTTTTTTTCATAGTATTATATAGGATAAAGTAAAACTGTTTGTATTATGTGACTAATATATAAACAAATTTAGTAATAAGATGTTAGGTTTCGAATATATATAAAACAAAAATGTGTGGGAGTGATAGTTATTACAGATATATTAAAAACATTTTTAATAGGGATATTTTTTGGAACATTTGGAACAACCATTGGTGGAATAATAGGAGTTAATTTAAAAAGTAATTCGAATAAATTTTTGGGTTTTATTTTGTCTTTTGCAGCAGGACTAATGATGGCAATTATTTGTTTTGATTTATTGCCAGAAGCAATGGAAATAGCAAGTTTAGCTGTAATTTTACTAGGAGTTTTATTAGGAATACTTACAATGATAATTTGTGATACACTTGTTAAACAAAAATTCAGCAATAAAAAAGGAATGAACAGCCTTCTAAGAACAGGTATAATAATAAGTATTGGCTTAGCACTTCACAATATACCAGAAGGATTAGCTATAGGAACAGGATTTCAGGCTTCAATTAATTTAGGACTATCATTAGCAATAGTAATTGCAATACATGATATACCAGAAGGAAGATTCCAAAGTAGACAGTGGTTAAATTATTTATAAAAGAAGAAAATGTTTGAGTAATGGTTTGAATTGAAAAGATATATAAGAAAGAATTGTAAATAATGTAATTATTTCGTGATAAAATAAAAGAGTGAGCGTATTGATAATTATTATTGTTTGTGATAATATGAAACAAATGATGTGTTATACGAGGAGATAAAAAATGAAAAAAGTTCTTAAAGGGCTAAGTGGGGTTATATTAGTAATATCTATCTTATTAATTTTGACAATCGTACTATATAATTTAACAATAATAGTTAAAATAATGTTTTTTGGATTAACAGTAGGAAGTAATGAGTATCCAGATTCAATATGGTGGGGAGAAAGAGTATTATATGGAATTAGTGGAATAAAAACTTATTTTTCAGTGTTGGGAGAAGCAATAATAATGATAGAAATTCCAATAATTGCATTTTGCATAATATATCAATTAATATATTTTAAAATAATTAGGAAAAAGTTATAGCAGTAATTTATACAAACTACTCTCAAAAGTAAATTGCTTAAAAATATATGGCTTTTTTTATAAAAATATATTATAATATTATAAACAAATAAAAAACGTTAAAATTACATAAATTAGAATTATAAAATTGGAGGGTGATGATTAGATGACTTATGAATTTGCTAAATATCCTGATGGTACAATTGGAGTATTTTCAAATATTGGAAAAAAAGAAAATGGAGAAGAATATATTCGCATTACTTTTGAAAGACCAAAGGAATATGGATTTGATACTTATGTAATTGAACTTCCAAGCTATAATGTTGTTTTGGAAGATGGAAATTATTCAGATGAAGAAAAGAAAACATTTTTAGAAATTGTCAAAAATGGTGCATCTTTCTTTTTTAAATATGCACGCTTAGGAGGGTTGAAAATTGCCTAGTATTTTTGAAATAAAACGGATATAAGATTTACTTTTGGACAAACGAGAATGATGAACCGATTCATGTACACATTTCAAAAGGAAATCCAACAGCCAACGCTACTAAAGTTTGGCTAACTCAATCAGGAGGTTGTATACTTTGTCATAATAAGAGCAAAATTCCTGAAAGAGAATTAAACATTATTTGTGAAGATATTTCTTTGCATTATTTTCAAATTGTAGAAAAATGGAAATTAATTCACTCAGGTAATATAAAATTCTACTGTTAAAATGTTTGAAGTATGTTAAAGCTATAATAAAAAATAATAATTTAAAAGACATAAAAATATATTTAATATAAATTAAAATTGCTAGCATAAAAATTATAGAAGTACATGAGTCAAAACTGTCTAAATATTAAAGAGTAAAAATCTTAAAATTAGGACAGTTTAATTATTGATCAAAGTAAGTAATATCAACGGATAAATAAATTTTGGTAGACATTTTGAACTCAACTGGGTAGGAGTGTGAGAGTGAAAACTATCACATTCCTGCCCAAGAACTGTTATATGAAAGAATAATTAGAATGGATTTTATAGTAATGAAAAATATATTATTTGGAAGGATATGTAAACAAAAATACATATCTTTTTTTGTATTTATAGAAATTAGGGTAGAATTTTTGATAGAAAAGTAAAGTATATATTATAGAGGATTCTGTATGTATATATTTAGAATAATCAAATTTTTAGCGCATATAAATTAAATAAACATTACTTAATAATAGGAGAAAATATGAACGAATCATTTAAAATAAATATATACTTTGATGAAAAAGGTGAGGATTTAGAAAATTTAATAGAGTATTTAATAATGAATATATTGGAGAAAAAATATATGTAAATAGTTAGAGATTAATTGTGCAAATAAACTGAACAATTATAATAATCTAAAATTTTCATTACTTGAGCATTTGAATTCATTTCCAAATTAGATATAATAAAAATGAATTCAAATTATTATCTCAAGCATGGAAAGGAGGTAAAATGCTTGAGCAGATAGAAAAATCAATATACAATGTAGCCATTTATATAAGATTATCAAAAGAAGATGTAGACAAAGGCTATGATGAAAGCGAAAGTATCAAAAATCAAAGAACATTATTAACAAAATATGTAGAAAATTTAGGATGGAATTATAAACTTATAGATATATATATAGACCAAGGCTTTACAGGAACAAACTTTAACAGACCAGGTTTTCAACGAATGATAAGAGATATAGAACTTGGAAAAATAAATATGGTCATAACAAAAGACCTATCTCGTTTAGGTCGTGATTACATAGAAACAGGGGAATATATAGAAAAATGGTTTCCAGAAAAAAATGTTAGATATGTTTCTGTAACTGATGGTATAGATACTTTTGTAAATAACAATGGCAATAATGATATTGCACCTTTTAAATCCATATTAAATGATATGTATTCAAAAGATTTATCAAAAAAAATCAGGACAGCCTTACATACGATGCAAAAAGAAGGAAAATGGGTAGGTGGTAGAACGGCTCTAGGATATATGAAAGCTCCAAATGACAAAAACAAACTAATTATTTGTGAGCCAGAAGTAAAAATTGTAAAAACAGTTTTTAATATGGCAATTTCACGGAAAATCAATTAGTGAGATAAGAGATTACTTAAATAACAATAATATACCTACGGCAAGTCAGATTAGATACAATAAAGCAACATTTTGGGAAAACAAAACTATAAAAAATATTTTAAAAAATCAAATATATTGCCGGTACTACAGTACAAAATAAAAGAAGCAGGATAAACTATAAAAATAGAAAATTAAGACCAAATCCAAAAGAGCAATGGAACATTGTAGAAAATACACACGAGCCAATTATAGATAAAAAAACTTTTGATATAGTACAAAAAATGGTAATTGCTCAAAATTACAATCGAAATGAGAAGAAACATAATTTTTTGCTAGATGGTTTGATAGTATGTTATGAATGCAAGCACAAAATAGGTGTCAGAGCAAGGAAAAATGGAAGATTAGATATGATATGCAATAATTATCGTAGAAATTCAAAATTAGGAGTTTGCACATCACATGGATTTAATTATGAACTATTAGAAAAAATGGTAATAGAGCAGATAAAAAATTTATTTTTACAAATTGATATTAAAAAAATAGAAATGAATATAAAAAATAATATATCAAAATATGATTATGGAAAAATGTTAAAGAAAATAAAAACAGAAATAAAACTTATAAATGATAATATTGATAAAATGTATGTTGATAAATTAAATGGGAAAATCAGTGAAGAGATGTATGATAGATTATTTAATAAATTAAACGGTGAAATAAAGCAAAAAGAAGCGGAATATATTGAGCTAAAAAATGAGCAAGTAAATAATTCATATGACGATATAGAAAACATCAAAAAAATGGTAAACGATTTTTTAAAATTGGAAAAACCAACACCAGAAATAATGAAAGTTCTTATTAATAGAATTGAAATACATCAAGATAAACAAGTTGATATTATTTTTAATTTTAAAAAGTTAAATACTGTATATAATAGAAATAGTGATATTAATTTAAATTTATTTTGAAAAAACAAAATAAATTACACACAAAAGAAAGTTGTTTCGACAAAACAAAATAACTTGACAAAATAATAGAATAAGAATATAATAAATATAGGTGATGAAAATGTTAAAAAGAGAAATTTACTTATCAAGGATAAGAGGTTTTTATGATAGTGATTTAATTAAGATTTTAGTAGGGATAAGAAGGTGTGGAAAATCTGTCATATTAAAACAGATTATGGATGAAATAAAAGAAAATGGAATAGAAGAAAATCATATATTATATATAAATTTTGAATTTGTAGAATTTGAAGATTTAAAAGATTATAAGAAATTGAACAGTTATATTAAAGAGAAAATAAAAGATAATAAGAAATATTATATTTTTTTAGATGAAATACAAAATGTAGAAAAATTTGAAATTATTGTAAATTCTTTAAGGGCATCATTAGAAAATATAAGTATATTTATTACTGGTTCCAATAGTAAATTATTATCAAACGAACTTTCTACTGTATTATCAGGAAGATATGTATTATTTAATATTTATCCTCTAACTTATAAAGAATATATTGAATTAACAGGAAAGGATCCAAAAGATGAAGAAAACTTTTGGGATTTTGTGAAATGGGGAGGTCTACCTAATAGAGTTCAATTTACAAATGAAATAAATATTAAAGACTATTTACATAGTGTATTTGATTCAATAATATTAAGAGATGTAGTTGAAAGGTTAGGACTAAAAGATACAATTTTATTTAATTTAATACTTCAATATTTGATAGATATAACAGGTAGAGAATTTTCAGCTAATAATATAATTAAATATTTAAAAAGTGAGGGTAAAATTACATCAACTGAAACATTATATACTTATCTAGATGCCCTTTGTAAAGCATTGATAATACAAAAAATATATAGATATGATATTCACGGAAAAGCAATATTAAAAACTTTAAATAAATACTATATGACAGATTTAGGAATTGCACAAATAAAAAATAATAATTTCGAAATAAATAAGTGTTTTGCAATCGAAAATGTTGTTTTTAATGAATTAGTAGCAAGAGGGTATGAAGTATATATTGGAAAATTAAATCCAGGAGAAATTGATTTTATCGCAAGTAAAAGTGGGGAAAGAAAATATTTTCAAGTTGCTTATCTATTGTCAGATAATAAGGTGGAAGAACGAGAATTTGGAGCATTAAGAAAAATAGAAGATAATTATCCCAAATATGTAATTTCTTTAGATAAAACAGATTTTTCACAAAATGGTATTATGCACAAAAATATAGTAGATTGGTTATTAGGAGATGATTAAATGAAGAAAATGAAAACACTGTATAAAAGACAGTTTGAAAATCATAAGATAGCAAAATGCTTAAATGAAGTAGAGCCTGAATGTCAATGGGTACTGGACCGGAGAAGGTTGGGCGACAGAAAAAATAGATGGGACATGTTGTTTAATAAAGGACAGAAAAATTTATAGAAGATATGATTATAAAAAAGGAAGAACTCTACCACAAGGTGCAATTCCTTGCCAAGAGGCACCTGACACAATAACAGGACACTTTCCACTTTGGCTTTTATGTACACAAAATGACCCAAATGCTAAATATTATTTAGAGGCATTTGAAAGACAAAAGAATGATAATTTAGAGGAAGGAACTCATGAACTAATAGGAAAACATATAAATGCCAATCCATATAACTTGGATACAGATATTTTAGAAAAACACGGAAAGAAAATATTAGAAAACGTACCAAGAGATTATGAGGGAATAAAACAGTATCTTGAAAACCATTATATAGAAAGAATTGTTTTTTATCGTGGTAATGGAGAAATGTGTAAAATAAAAAGAAGTGATTTTGGATTTGAATGGAATAGAAAGAAAAAATCAAAATAACTGTCTAAAGCAGAATCAACCAGAAGGAATTAGTATGGCAGTACCAATGAAGCAAGGTGGAATGAGCAAGGGAAAAGTAATATTTTACGTTGTTATGTCTGGAATAAGTACAGGAATAGGAGCATTAATAGGACATTTAGTAGGAGGAATATCGGAAAGTATAATAGCAGCATCGTTAAGTTTTGCTGCAGGAGCAATGTTATATATAGTTTCTGGAGAGTTAACACCAGAAGCTAATAATATGTATAAAGGAAGAATGAATGCCATAGGAAATATTTTAGGATTCATTTTAGGAATAATTGCTATAAATTTATGATTTAATTTTAGTTACTTAATTAAAAGAAGAGAAGCATGGACTACAAACTTAAGGATTTAGAAATCAAAAAATAAACGGATACAATTTGGTATCCGTTTATTTTATATTAATTGTTTTCTTTAAAAGAAGTTGTTATATCATCAAAAATTGGTACATATTTATCTTTATTTTCTGAAATAACTTCAAAATCTAATATATAAACGTTTTTATCTGTTTTTATCCATACAACATTAGAATATAGGTCTGTTTCAAGACTTGAGTCATAGTACGTAAAAGTATATTTATATGCTTCGCAATTAGGTACATCCATTTTTATAACATCTGATATATCTCTTGCATTTTCCCTAGCATTTGAAACATTGTCTTTTTCAGAAGTAATTGCTTCTTCTAAGCTTATATTACCATTAATATTATCGATTATTGTGCTGTATAACATCATTTGATCTTTTAAAGAATAAATATCTAATACATATTCTGAAGAACCTGATGCAGCTTCTTTAAAATCTACTTTACCAGGTATTTGTATGCTAAATTCATTATTACTTGATGTAACAGTTACAGGAGTTAAATATTTATATAGTGAATAAATTCCAAATCCTAGTAGTATTAAAATTAATATTATTACTATAATGATAAATACTTTTTTTAGTTTCATAAAAAATCCCTCCGCATAAGTATTGTATTATAAAAATTAATACAATACAACATGAATATAAAAAATGTTATAAAAATGTAAATATTAAAGTAAAATATGTAGATTAATTTTATGCAAGTCCTAGTTTTCAATGAAAAAACTTTAAATAATATGAATAAATAAAAAAATAAAGAAAAAAATATAAGCATAAGATAATGGAGGAAAAGATGTTTAAGCCGAAATCAATTTATTATGAACCTGATATAAAAGACTATGAACTAGGCAAAGAATTATTAAAAAAATATAAGGAGATTCCTAAATTCGAAATAGCAAATCATAACAATATAGAAGAAATGAGAAATAAATCAAACAAAGAATTTGCAAATATGAAAAAAAATTTAATCATAGGGATTAGAAAAACACATAAGTTTGTAGAAAATCATAAAACATCAGATTATTTAGTACCATATACTTCATCTGGCTGTATAGCTTCATGTTTGTATTGTTATTTAATATGTAATTATAATAAATGTGCATATCTACGCTTATTTGTAAATAGAGAGCAAATGCTAGATAAAATAATAAAAACAGCAGAAAAAGCAGAAGATAATTTGAATTTTGAAATAGGTAGTAATAGTGATTTAGTGCTAGAAAATTCAATTACAAACAATTTAGTTTGGACTATAGAAAATTTTAAAAACACATCAAAAGGAACATTAACATTTCCAACAAAGTTTGACATGATTGATGATATTTTAAACCTAAATCATAAAGGCAAGATTATAATAAGAATGAGTGTTAATCCAGAAGAAATAATAAATAAGGTGGAATTAGGAACATCAAGATTAGCAGAAAGGATACAAGCAATTAACAAATTAAAAGATGCAGATTATAAAATTGGCATATTAATTGCACCTGTAATTTTTGTCCAAAATTGGAAAGACCTTTATTTGGAACTTATACAAAGATTAGCTAAAGAATTATCAGAAAAAGTAAAAAAAGATGTGTTTTTTGAAATTATATTTATGACTTACAGTTATGTTCATACTAAAATTAATGAAGAAGCTTTTCCTAATGCAATCAATCTATATAGTAAAGAATTAATGAAAGGAAGAGGTAGAGGCAAATATATGTATAAAGACTATTTGCGAGAAGAAGGCAGAAAATTTTTTATAGAAAAATTAAACAAATATTTTCCAGGAAATACAATAGAATATATAGTTTAAATTTAGTTGGAAAATTAAATTTAGAGTAAAAATGTCAAACTTAATTAATATATTAAACCACAACTATATAACTGAAAATTAAAAGCTTAACTACAATTTAACTATTCTAAAAACCTAACGGAATTCTATAAAATATAAAAAATATATATAAAAATATTGATACATTTATAAAAAATAATTATAATAGTATCAAACGAAAAAAGAGAGGTACTAAATGAACATAAGATTAATATTAGGAATTCTTGGAAGTATAGTAGCCGTTGAATTTATAGCTATAATTATTCAACTAAGAATATATAAAAGAGAAATAGAAAAGAGTATAGAATACGAAAACTTTAGAAAAGATGTATTAATTAAAGCTGCTAAAGAAAGACGAGAGTTAAGAGAAGCCTTAGCAAAACAACAAGAATTAAAAGAGAAAATGGCAGAATTATCAAAGAAAAGAGAGAATGCAAGAAAAAACAGTAAAACTAGATAAAAAAAGCAAATAATTATGTGAATTTTGTTGACTATAAAACTTATAATTAGTATAATAAAAACTAGGGAAACTAAAGATAGAAAGGATATGGAGTATGAAAAAAAGTAGATTAACAATATTAGCTGTTTTTTGTTTAATATGTGCTATGGCTTTAAGTATTTTTGCAACAAGTGTTAAAGCCACTACAATGGAATTTGGGTTGCAAGAATATAGAAAAGCAAGAGAAGACGGAGCACAATACGCATATAAGATTTCAGATAGATATGTATGGAAAATTGTTACATATAATGGTCAAACAATAGATTATGATAAAGCAATATACTGTTTAAAGGCAGAACAAGGATTTTACACATCAAGTCCGGGTGTATTTAGACAAGAATATGATACATCATATGACTTTAAAACAAAATCATCTATGCCAACATTACCAGTAGCAGAAGAAGACTATAATTCAATCATTTGGATATTAAATCATGCATATATCCAATCTGCAGAAACAGCCACACAGGATAAAGCAACATTGTTAGTAAATGCAGGTATATCAGGTACTATAGAATTAACAGATGATGATTTAGATGTAATACAACAATTAGCAATATGGTATTTTACAAATAAAGAAGATGCTGTATATCATACAGATTTTAATGGTGAGCCTTCTTTACAAGTTGTATTAGAAGCTAAAAAATCAAGTGATGGAGGAATAGAAGACTATAAAGCAATAGAAGATAAAAATAAAACTAGGTTTGATCAAATGGAACAACTATTTAAATATTTAGTAACAAGTGCTAAAACAGCAACAGAATCTTCAAATGCTAACGAGGCACCATTAAGCTTAAATCAAACAACACCAACTGCAACAGTAGAAGGCGAGAATTATGTTATAGGACCATATACAATTAATAAAAATAATGACACTCCATATACATTAAATATAACAGTAACAGACAGAAACGGAAATAATTTAGAAGGAAAATATACATTATTAGATTCAAATAAAGCAGATATAACAGATAAAACTATAACAGACTTAGTAGGACAAGCATTCTATTTAAAAATTCCAGCTACTACAATATCAGCAGAAAATATAGATGGAATTAAATTTAGTATGAATGGAACATATAGGGCAACAACAGCTACATACTGGACAAGTTCTACAAATAATACTGTACAACCAATAGTTGTAATAGAAAGAACTCCACAAGAATTTTCAGATGGTAATGAAGTATTATTTACAGTAAGTGGAAAGTACAGCTTTAAATTAATAAAAGTAGATTCAAAAGATGCAAGTAAAAAATTACAAGGTGTAGAATTTGAAATTGAAACTCCAGCAGGAACACAGACATATACAACAGATGAAAATGGAGAAATAAACATAGCTGATATCGAAATTACACAACCAGGAGTAGATACAATTACAATTACAGAAACAAGTGCACCAGAACCATATAAAATGTTATTAGATGAACCATTAGTGTTAAATGTAACAAAGGATTTATTAAATGGTAATTATACAGCGACATCAGCAGAACTAGAAGGATATGATGAAAATGCAGTTCAAATAGAAGATGGAGTAGTTACAATTACAGTAGCAAACGAGTCAAAAATATTTGATTTAGCACTAAAAAAATGGGTAAGTAAAGCAATCGTTACAAACGAAGATGGAACACAAACAGTTACAGAAACTGGACACACTGGTGACGAAGATCCAGAACCACCAGCAAAAGTGGATTTAGGAAGACAAGATATAAATAATGTAACAGTAAAATTTGAATTCCAAATAAAAATAACAAATGAAGGTGAAGTTGCAGGATATGCAACAGAAATAACAGATTATATACCAGAAGGATTAAGATTTGTTGGAGAAGATAATCCAGATTGGTATACAAGAGAAGATCTAGATGGAAGAGAAAGAGTTGCAACAAAATTATTAGAAAATACTTTATTACAACCAGGTGAAAGTGCAACAGTATCACTTGTCTTAACTTGGATAAATGGAGAAGACAACATGGGCTTAAAAACAAATATAGCAGAAATAAGCCAAGATGATAATGAATATGATTTACCAGATATAGATTCAACACCTGATAACTTTACAGACGGAGAAGATGATATAGATGACGCTCCAGTAATACTTACAGTAGCACTAGGAGATACAGTAATGTACATAGGGATAGTAACAATTGCAGTAGTAGTATTAACAGCAGGAATATTTATTATAAAGAAATATGCAATATAAAAATAATTAAGTAAATAGTGGTCGAAAATTAGAATTTTCGACCACTATTATATTGAATAAGCAAATAAAATCAAAAATGAACCTATTTTGCCTAAATAGGTTCATTTTTAAACTTGAAAAAAACTGGCAAATAGTGTAAAATGTAAAAAGCCAAAACAAATTAATAAAGGAGGAATAGAAAATGAAAGTAATTTTATTAGACAATATAAAAGGTGTAGGAAAAAAAGATGAGGTAATAAATGCAACTGATGGGTATGCAAGAAATTTTCTATTTCCTAAAAAATTAGCGGTGGAAGCAAATGCAGAAAATATGGCAAAATTAAAAGGGAAACAAGATTCTATAAGTCATAAAAAAGCAGTAGAAAAAGATGAGGCAAAGCAAATTGCAGAAAAGCTAAAAACAATTTGCCCAAAACTAAAGATAAAAACAGGTGAAAATGGAAAAGTATTTGGTGGTGTAACAGCTAAAGATATAGCTGATGCTCTAAATAAAGAATACAAAATAAACATAGATAAAAAGAAAATTGACCTAAAAGAAAGTATAAAAACTCTTGGTGTTACAAAAGTTAATGTAAAATTATATGAAGGAGTTATGGGAGAAATAAAAATAGACGTAATTCCAGAATAATTTGATTTAACCAAATATAAGTTATGATGTAACTAGGAGGCATAAAATGGAACTAGGAAAAATTCCACCAAATGATGTAGAAGCAGAACAAGCTGTAATTGGCAGTATGTTAACAGATAGGGATGCTGTAATATCAGCTATAGAAGTACTTAAAGAAGAAGATTTTTATAGGGAAGATAATAAGACTATATATGAAGCAATACTAAATTTATATAATAGATCAGAGCCAATAGATATAATAACATTAAAAGCAGAGTTAACATCTATGGGAATGTTTGATAAAATAGGTGGATTAGAATATATAGTAGGATTACCAGAAAAAGTACCTACAACAGCTAATGTTGAAAAATATATAAGTATTGTAAAAGAAAAATCAGAATTAAGAAGGCTAATAAAAGCAGCAAATGAAATTATAGAACAAGGATATGACCCAACCGAAAATATAGATGACATTATGAATAGTGCAGAAAAGAAGATTTTTAATATTATGCAAGATAAAGACCAAAAAAGTTACACTCCTATAAAAGATGTGTTAATAGATGCATTTACAGAATTAGAACAGTTATATAACCAAAAACAACACATAACAGGTGTACCTACTGGTTTTATAGATTTAGACTATAAAACTGCTGGTCTTCATAATTCGGATTTAATCCTAATTGCAGCAAGACCTGCGATGGGTAAATCTGCGTTTGCTCTAAATATAGCAACAAATGCGGCATTAAAAGCAAAGGTTCCAGCTGTAATATTCAGTCTCGAAATGTCAAAAGAGCAAATGGTTAACAGAATTTTATGTAGTGAAGCAATGGTAGATAGTAATAAAGTAAGAACAGGAAAAATAGATGACGATGATTGGATAAAACTTGCAGATACAATGGGAGATTTATCTGAAGCACCAATATATATAGATGATACACCTGGTATTTCTATAAATGAAATAAGAGCAAAATGTAGAAAACTTAAATTAGAAAAAAATATTGGACTAGTAGTAATAGACTATTTGCAACTTGTACAAGGTTCTTCAAAAAGAACACAGGGAAGTAGGGAACAAGAAATCTCAGAAATAAGTAGATCTTTAAAGATATTAGCAAAAGAAATAAATGTACCAGTAATAGCGTTATCGCAATTATCAAGAGCACCAGAACAAAGACCAGACCATAGACCTATGCTTTCTGACCTTCGTGAATCTGGAGCAATAGAGCAAGATGCAGATATCGTAATGTTCTTATACAGGGATGATTACTATAATGAAGATAGCGAAGATAAAGGTTTAGCCGAAGTTATAGTAGCAAAACACAGAGCTGGTTCAACTGGAACAGTAAAACTAGTATGGCTTGGAAATTACACAAAATTTGCTAATATGGAAAGATATAGAGAATAATTTTGCGATAAAATAGTAGTAATGCTAATAATTTATAAAATGAGAAAAAAGTTACTAAAAGCATTAAAAAAGGACGGTAAAATGGAAGATAAAATTTTAAAAACCATAAAGAAATATAAATTAATAGAATCTGGGGATAGAGTACTTATTGCGGTATCTGGAGGTCCAGATTCTATGTGTTTATTAGATATTTTGAATAAATTGAAAGAAAAACTAAAAATAGAAATTGCTGCCATACATGTAAACCATGGAATACGTAAAGAAGCCGGCGAAGAAACTGAATACATAAAAAAATACTGTGAGAAATATAATATAAAGATATATATAAAGTACGAAGATGTAACTAAGCTTGCAAAACAAGATAAAATAGGTCTTGAAGAAGAAGGAAGAAAAGTAAGATATGCTTTTTTTGATGAAGTTTTTAAAGAATATGGATTTAATAAAATAGCAATAGCACATAATATGAACGACAAAGTAGAAACTGTTTTAATGAATATAATTAGAGGTGCTGGAAGTTTAGGGCTAAAAGGAATAGAAGCAAAAAGGGATAATAAATATATAAGACCTTTAATAGAAACAGAAAGAAAAGATATAGAAGAATACTGTAATATAAATAAATTAGAACCTAAATTTGACGAAAGCAATAATGATAATACATATACAAGAAATAAAGTAAGGAATATATTAATACCATTTATAAAAAAGGAATTTAATCCAAATATAATAAAAGGAATTAATAATTTATCTGAAATAGTAACAGAAGAACAGAATTATTTAGAAAAAATTGTAAATAATATATATAGTCAAATAAAAATAGAAGAAACTAAGGAAAAAATAATTTTAGATTTAAAAGACTTTAACAAGCAAGATACCATAATTAAAAAAAGAATATTATTACTTGCAATTAGCAAGATATTTGGAACAAGTAAAAACATCGAGAAAATTCATATAGAAGACATTATAAAATTATGCCAGCGAAATATAGGTAATAAATATTTAACACCAAATAAGAATGTAAAAGTTTTTGTGAACAAAGGAAAAATTATTATATCACATACATATTAATATCCGTAAGGTATAATTGGATGACACACAAAAGACACAAAAAATAGGTTGAAATCAATTGATTTATATGGTATATATGCTTATAGCAAATAAAACTTTGTTTAGACTTATTTTAAATAAAACAATTAAATAGGAAGAAAACGCAGATAGGAGGAAAATAAAGTGAAGAACGGGATTAAGTCATTGGCGGTATGGTTAATATTTTTAATTATATTTATAGTATTAATTTCGTCAATAATGGATAATTCAAGTAACAAATTAGCATATTCAGAACTATTAGCTGACATGGAAAATGGAACAGTTACAAGCATCGAAATTCAAGATGGTGGGGAAAAAGCTTTAGTTGAATTAGAAGGTGATTCTGTACCAAAAGAAGTAAATATTCCAGACATTAATAGTTTTATGACATATGCACAAGAAATATTAAAAACAAATAGTTATACTTTAACAGAAAGACCAGAATCTGTATTTATGAAAGGACTTTACTTAATAATACCATTTGGAATTATAGTAATTGTTTTATTATTTGGTTTATTATTAATCAATCCAGGAAACCAAGGTGGAAATAAAACAATGTCATTTGGTAAAAGTAAAGCTAGGATGACAAATGGTGCAGAAAAAACAAAAATTACATTTAATGATGTAGCTGGTGTTGACGAAGAAAAAGAAGAATTAGAAGAAATAGTAGAATTCTTAAAAACTCCAAAGAAATTTACAGACATGGGAGCAAGAATACCAAAAGGTGTTTTATTAGTTGGTCAACCAGGTACTGGTAAAACATTACTTGCAAAAGCAGTTGCCGGCGAAGCAGGAGTACCATTTTTTAGTATAAGTGGTTCTGAATTCGTAGAAATGTTTGTTGGTGTTGGTGCATCAAGAGTTAGAGATTTATTTGATCAAGCAAAGAAAAATGCTCCATCTATTATATTTATAGATGAGATTGATGCAGTTGGACGTCAAAGAGGTGCAGGCCTTGGTGGAGGCCATGATGAAAGAGAACAAACATTAAATCAACTTTTAGTTGAAATGGATGGTTTTGGAACAAATGAAGGTGTTATAGTACTTGCTGCAACAAATAGACCAGATGTACTAGACAAAGCTTTACTAAGACCAGGTAGATTTGACAGACAAATTGTTGTATCTGCTCCAGATGTGAAAGCAAGAGAACAAATATTAGAAGTTCATGCTAGAAAGAAAAAATTAGCAGAAGATGTAGATTTAAAAACAGTAGCAAGAAATACTTCAGGTTTTGCAGGTGCTGACTTAGAAAATATTCTAAATGAGGCAGCATTACTTGCAGCTAGAAGAAATTTAGATTGTATTGGAATGAAAGAAATTGAAGATGCAATGGTAAAAGTTACAATGGGACCAGAAAAGAAAACAAGAGTAAGAAGCGAAAAAGAAAACAAATTAGTTGCTTATCACGAAGCTGGTCACGCAGTAGTAAGCAGATATTTACCAACTCAAGATAAAGTTCATCAAATATCTATAGTACCAAGAGGAATGGCTGGTGGTTATACTATGTATAGACCGGCAGAAGATAAATCATTTAGATCAAAAACAGAAATGGAAGAGAGCATTGTTTCATTATTAGGTGGAAGAGTTGCTGAAAAATTGATTTTAGACGATATCTCTACAGGTGCAAGTAACGATATAGAAAGAGCAACAGCAATTTCTAGAGCAATGGTAACAAAATATGGTATGAGCGAAAGATTAGGAACAATTACATTTGGCGCAGACCAAGAGGAAGTATTCCTAGGAAGAGACTTAGCACATGCAAAAGAATATTCTGAAGAAACAGCAGCAATCATAGACGAAGAAGTTAAAAAGATTGTTGATGCAGGATATGAAAAAGCAATTAGTATCTTAAGTGAACATGTAGACAAACTACATGCAGTTGCCAAAGTATTATTAGAAAAAGAAAAAATCGACGGAGACGAATTTGATAAGATCTTCGCAGAAGAACAATAAACTTAATCGGGATTTGGGGACGTTCCTTAAAATCCCGATTTGAACTTTAAGGATGGAGATTAAAGTTCAAGTTGATGCCATAAAATATTTTTAAAAGAAAAGCTTATAATGCATAGATTAAAATTCAAAAAATTATTATTATGAAAGATTTCAAATAGAAAAAAGTGGAAAACTATGAATAAAGAAAATAGTTCTCCACTTTTTTATGATTTTTAAAATTTAATTATAAGTGTACGGAAATAGTGGCTAAATAAAATGTTACAAAAAAAACAATATTTTGCACAAAAAAGACAAGAAAATGTAAAATAAATGTTAAAAATCCCTATAAAAAGCTTGCGTAAATAAGAATTAGAAGATTGCAAAAAATGGATAAAACCCCCTATTTACCTACAATTAGTAGGTTGTTAAAATATAT
>CAKNPW010000009.1 GCA_930990555.1 uncultured Clostridium sp.
AGGCAAATGTATTGCCAAATTTAATGTCTATAAGTGTAGCGAGCATAGGTTTTGTGTTGCCGCCACAAAACCGACAGCTTATGCTGAAAGGGGAAAATCTTCCCCTATAACCCCTAGCTTATGAAATAAAAAGTTTAAAAAATAGATTGAAAATTAAATAAGAAATTAAAAGATTTTAAGAAAAATTTTATAAAAAGTAGAACGAAAATTTATCAAAAAGGAAGTGAAAAAATTATGAGAAATAGAACAATAGGAATTAATGTTAGAGTGAGTGAAAATGAAAAGAAAAAATTGCAAAGGAATGCTAAAAAAAGTAACTTGAATTTGTCAGCTTATTTAAGAAAATCAGGATTGCAACAAAAAATTTATGAAGTACCAAATGAAAAAATTTATAAAATATATGCAGGAATAACTGATTTAAAATATCAATTTCCACATCTAAATAATGAAGAAATAAAAGAGAAAATAGCAAAAATTCAAAATGATTTTTTAGACATTTACAATCACAAAAAAGATGGTGATGATAATGGCAACAACGAAAATATGGGCAATTAAAGATAGTCTTTCTCGAGTAGTAAATTATGCAAAAAATCCAGAAAAAACGATATTTTCTGATTTAAAACAAGTGCTAAAATATGCAGAGAATGATGAGAAAACTATTAATAAAAATGAAAAAATTATGTATGTAACTGGTGTAAATTGTAATGAAAGAACAGCATATAAAGAAATGATAGCAGTACAAAATAGATTTGATAAAACCACAGGAAATGTTGCATATCACGCATACCAAAGTTTTAAAACAGGAGAAGTTTTGCCAGAACTTGCACATAAAATTGGAGTAGAACTGGCAGAAAAGATGTGGAGTGAATATCAAGTAGTAGTTGCAACACACTTTAATACTGGCACATATCATAATCATTTTGTAATCAATTCAGTAAATATGTTTACAGGGAAAAAGTTTAATTGTAACAAAGGAGCATATTATCATTTCAGAGAGTTATCAGATGAACTATGTAAAGAATATGGATTAACTGTTATTGAAAAGCCAACAGGAAAAACACCAAGAAGTATATATTTTGCAGAAAAGCGAGGAGAGCCAACGAAGTATAATGTAATAAGACAAGCTATTGATGAAACAATGGAAATGTGTATAAATTATGGACAATTTAAAAAGATAATGATTAAAAAAGGTTATATTATAAATGATGATTATAATAGAAAATATCCAACAATTCGTTCAATAAATGATAAAAAAGCAGTAAGAATGTATCATTTAGGAGAACAATATTTGCCAAAGAATATTGCAAACAAAGTTGAGCACAATCCATATTATTATCAAAATAGATATATGGAATTTATACACCCTAAAAAGAAAAAACAAAAATATAAAGTTTATAAATATAAAGGTAAATTCAAAGATATAAGTAAAATAAGTGGAATTGATGTACTATTTTTACTATTATTTCATCTATTAGGACTATTACCCAAACGAGAAAACTATCAGCCACTATCTCCAGAAATGAAACAAGAAGTAAGAAAAATAGAACGATATTCTAATGAAATTAGACTTATTGTAAGCAAAAAACTAAAAAAAACAGAAGATGTAAAAGATTATATTTCACAAACTGAAGAAGATATTGAAGATGTTACTAATTTAAGGCAAAAATACAGAAATAAGCTAAGAAATTGCACAGATGATAAATTAATGCAAGAATACAAAGAAAAGCGAAATGAGTGCACTACAATTCTAAATAAATACAGAAAAAATCTAAAAACAGCAAATTATATTTTAGAAGATACACCAAAAGTTAAAGAAGTTATAAAAATTGAAAGAAAAATGAAAAGATTAGAGAAACTAGATATTACTAAAGTAAAACAGAAAAATAAAAATTTGATTAGATAATGAGTGAGGTTGTTACATATAAAAGTAACAGCCTTATATATTAAAAATCTTAAATATATGCTAGTAAAAGACTATGAAAAAGTTATAAAATGTGATATAAATATATAAAGAAAAAAATAAGGAGAAACTATATGCTAGATGGAAATAAAATAAGTGATATTAAAGAGATTTCTAAATATGGAAAAGCAAAAGGATACTTACTTGCTAAAAGGTATAAATTACCAACATATTCTAACTTTTTTATAGTAAAAAATGAAGATGAAATACGAGCATTATTAGATAAATATAAAGGTCAAGAAGAATTTTGTATGAGATCAGACACTCAAATAGGAAATGCACCTATTGGAGTAGGAGGGCAAAACGGAAATAGAGTTACTATATTTGAATATATGAGAAAAATTATGAAAAAAGCAGAAGAAACTGGAACAAAAGGAGTAGCAATAATATATTGGAATAAGGGAAAGTTTTGTCCAACATACGAAACAGATGGATGTTTTTATTTAGACTATAGAACAGGACAAGAGTTAATTATAGATTATATTGGAAAAGGATGGGATGGTTCTTTTTTAAGTCATGGAAGTGCTTGTCATGAAACTTATATAATACCTTGGGAAGATATATTGTTTTTAGATGATACTAATAGAATGAGATATAGAAAGCAAGTAATAAGCCAAACTCAATATAATGAGCTAAGAGTAGAAAGAATTAATAAATTAGTAAAAAACGGAATCTCAAGAGAAATAGCAGAAGAATCAATTCCTAGTAATTACAAGGGTATGAAGAATGATTATTTTAGACAAGTAGTAGATAAAGTAATAATTCCGATGTATGACAGTAAGGACTTACAAAGACATTATAAAGAATATATTCCAATTGCTCAAATTGAAAATGGAAAAGTTTTAGTTCCAGAAGTTATTTTACCAGAAAGATTGAGATACAAAGAAGTAGGTGAAGGAAATGAAGAAAGATAGTGTTGAATTTTTTGATATAGTAAATGAAGCAGACGAGATTATAGGAAAAATAAGAGAGAACGAGCAAAATACTGTAAAGCCATCACAATTAAGATTTATTAATATAATAGTTATTAATAATGATAATATGATAGTTGTTCCCAAAAGAAGTTCTAATAGAAAACTATTTCCTAATTGCTATGATTTTTCAGTAGGAGGGCATGTTAATTCTGGAGAAAACTATGAAGAAGCTGCATATAGAGAATTAAAAGAAGAATTAGGAATAGAAAATGTTGAACTACAAGAAGTAGCATATTTTTCTCCATATAATAGTGATAGCAATACTTTTCAAAAAGTATATCTATTAAGATATACTAGTGAAATACGTGAATTTGATAGAGATGGTATTGAAAAAATATATTATAAATCTAAGAAAGAAATTAAAGAGTTAATGAATGAAGAACCTAATTTATTTAAAACAGATTATTCTGTAGTAATGAAATATTTATTTGATAAAAATTATTTATAGTAAATGAATATCAACGAATATTATAAAATAAAAAGAAACGGAGATGGGAACATTGAATGAACCAAATAAAAAAGAAAATCATACTAATAAAACATTTGAAGATATCAAACATATTGATGAAAATGGAATTGAATTTTGGTATGCCAGAGAATTAATGAAAGTTTTAAGTTATAAGGATTGGAGATATTTCGATGCAGTAATTGAAAAAGCAAAAATAGCCTGCCAAAACTCTGAAGTAACTGATGTTGACCATTTTGTTGTTGACAACAAAATGGTAGAAATAGGTTCTGGTGCAAAAAGAGAACAAAAAGATTATAAATTAACACGATATGCCTGCTACCTTATAGCACAAAATGCAAATCCAAGATTAAAAATTGTAGCTCTTGCACAAACATATTTTGCGATACAAACTAGAAAGCAAGAAATTAGCGAAAAAGAATATAGTTCATTAACAGAAGATGAAAAGAGATTTTACCAAAGAAACTTAACAAAGAAAGGCAATTATTCACTCAATCAAACAGCTAAAAATGCAGGAGTTAAAAATTTTGATAAATTTCATAATGCTGGATATAAAGGTCTATACAACGGAGAAACAGCTGATGACATTGCTAAAAGAAAAGGATTAAGATATAGAGAAGATATTTTAGATAATATGGGAAGTGAAGAACTTGCAGCGAATCTTTTTCGCATTACGCAAACAGAATCAAGATTAAAAAGAGATAAAGTTGATACTGAAAAGAAAGCTTGCGATACTCATAATAAAATTGGTAAAATAGTCAGAAAGGCTATTAAAGAAGCAAGGCGGAACTATGCCAGAAAATTTGCCAATACCAAAGAAAAGTTTAAAGCAACTTGAAAAAGAAAATAAGAAATTATTGAAAAAACACAAATAAATGGTATAATATTAATAAGAATCTATAAAAGAAAGTTGAATGTTATGAGAGATTATAAAAAGGAATTAAAAGAGGATTTAGCATATGCAAGACAAAATGATCTTAAATTTGTATTAGTAGAGGCTAATCTAGAAAAAGGTTTTAGTTATTCATATTTAGCATATATACCAAATAAACCTCAAAGTATATTAATGATTGATTGTCTTAATGATTATGAATCAGAAATGCCTGAGGGACACTTAGAAAATTTAGAAGGTATGGAAGAAATATATAGATTATTTCAATCTAGAGAAATAATTAGAAGTAATCCTTCTGATTCAAATAAAAAAGAAGAAACTAAAGACCAAACACTAGATAGAATGTATTATAGATTAGAAAAGGGTGTAAATGCATTAAGTAATATGATAGGAATTAATCCCAATTCACCTGCTATAGTTCCACTTATACCTGGTTATGGTAATGAACAATTTGAAAGTGTTGTATCTCAATTAGATAAAGATGTTATAAGTAAAACAGCACCGCAAATAAAAGCAATGATAGAAGATGCAAGAAAAATCATTGAAGATAGAACTGGTATAGAAATTAGTGATAAAGTAATTCCATTAGGACATTCAAAATCTGCAACATTTGCTAATAATTTTTCTGCATATTACCCAGAAATGTGTGAAGCTAGTATATTAGGCGGTGGTGATTTTGGAACACTTCCAATTGATGAAATCGCATTGCAAATAGTCCCTGATGATAAAATAACTGATAGCGAAAAATTTATGATTGAAAATGGAAAAATCACCAAAAAGATTACACAATGTGATTTTGATAGAATAATTCAAGAATATAATGATACAAAAAGAGATTATCAAGGGGAAATAACAATAAATGAGGATGGAACATATAATTTACCAATGAATTTTCCAATAGGAATTGCTGATATTGAACACTATAGAGATTTTTCAAATTTTCCAGATGGAAAAGAAGACTATAGGAAAGCTTTATCAAATATGCCCAAAATGATTTTTATTGGAGAACAAGAAGATACTAAACCTGGACATTATGCTTATATGGATGGAAAAACCGCAGAAGGAATAGATGTAAAAGCTGGAGATGATATATCACTTTTAGAGGGAAAATTGGGGCGTCCTATAACCGAAATTGAAATGGCTAGTATGCATAATAGAGTATTAGAATATATTGCAGCATCAAATGTATTATTTGGAAGAAGTTCCAATGAAAGACTTGAAAGTTATTTGCAATTATATAGTCTTCTTAATATTCCAGTTCAATCAAAAATATATGAAGGTGTAGGACACACAAATTATGAATATGCTAATGATATAGAAGGACTTGATGGAATATCTTCTAAAAGTATTTATTGTTCTAAAACTTTAAAAAATGATATAGCCACATATTATAATGGAGTAATACAAAAAAATCCCCCTATATTAGATGATAATGATAGAGCAACTCAAATTAGTCCTATTCCTCAAATAATTAGAAGATATATTGCAAATGGAAAAGATGTAAAATTTCTTTCTGGTGTATCTGAAGGACAAATGATGAATGCATTGAAAAAATACATAGATTCACAAAGTGGTTTACAATGTAAAAACATAAATCGAGTATATGATACAATTTCTGCAAGTGAAATATCAAGTATATTACAAACGCTAGGAAGAAATGAAGTTGTACAAAATGGTAAAAACGGATTGAATGATTGTATGCAAGATGGGACAGTAAGAATTTCTACAGAGCAAGAAGCAACTAGAATGGTAAAAGAAACGGTACTTAATAAAGAAAAAGAATTAGATGAAGCTGAACAACAAAAGTAGGAGAAAAATATGATAAATGAAAGATATGGAATAGCAATGGCTGAAACATTGCATTATTTGAAAGGAATAAGTCAAGATGATATAAATAAAATTCCAGATAATTTTATAACTTTTCTTAAAAATAATGCATCGCAAAATTATGAATGCAAATTTGATTATACAAGACCTCTAAAAGAATTAAATCTAAAAAATGAAACTAGAGGCTTAATTGCTATGATTTGTTTAAATTATTGGTGTGAAACAGAAGATCAGAAAAATAGTTTTATAGAACATTTAAATAAGAATGAAAAAAAATATCAAGAAGAATTAAGAAAAGAGTATAACATAGATGATATTTTTAAGAAAAAAGAATTTATTCCAAAAGTTGAAAAAACAACTGAAAATATAGATAAAAATAGATTACCAGTTCAAGCTGAACGAGAGAATATTTTTAAAAGAGTATTTAATCGCATTATGAAAATTTTTCATATAAAATAAAAATACTACTTGAATTTTCTAAAATAATTTGGTAGTTTATATATAGCTTGATTGATATTTGTATCAATCGTTAATGGTGTGAAAAAAGTTGTAGATAACTACTTCGTTGGCACCAATTAGGGCACAAAATTAACCGTTTTGTGTCTTTTTCTATATTTTTGTCAATATTTATATTTAACTAAAAAATCTATTGAATTTATAGCAAACTATAAATGTATTTTGATTTATGGAGATATTGTAATATTAATTATTATTGTTACAAGATTAGAAAATATTAATAATATATTTAAGAAAATCCCACGGCTTTTTATATAAAAGCTGAGGGAGAGTTAATCTTGACAAGCATTGCGGATAATAATTAATGGAATTTTACACTACCGTTTTTGGTAAATATACTACCAGAGGCAGTATATTTACCAGACAAAACTTGTATTATAAATTATTAATAGATACAAAGTACAAGAAGATTTTTCAACTCGTACGATATAATTATTATAACACAAAAATTTAGAGATAAGGAATATTATAAAGGAATTGCATTATTTTACATAATGTGGTAAAATTATAACAGTGTTAAATTAAGGAGAGTTTTTTATGGAAAAAATAATTTTATTATATTCAGATTTAGAAGGTACAATATTAAGAGAATCAGATAGTAAGTATGATGATACAGATATGTATAATTTTCTTAAACAAGTGTCAAGGTTACAAGAACTAATGAATGCAAAAGTAAGAATGCATATCGTGTCACCAATTAGTCAAAATCAGATGACAGATATACTAGAAAAATTAGATCAAAGTTTTACTAATTTTAATAGACTGCAAAAAGAACCTATTAAGAAGATAAGATTTATAGAAGGAGCAGCAGCATCATCAAAAGATGAATTTGTTGCTGGCCCACAACAAGATTTTATGTTTAATAGATTCGTTAAGAAAATGGACTCTAGAATAATAGATTTAAAAAGACCTGGTAATCCTGATGACAAAAACCCTGCAGGTTTTGGTAAACTTAATTATGTTAAAAGTTGGACTGCAATGGCAGAGGACAGATATGATGTAGCGATGATAATATATTGTGGTAATGGAATGAATGATTTAGCATCAATGGATTATGTTAATTCTAAAAAAGGTGGTTTTGTAATTTGTCCTGATAATAGCAGACAAAAAGCTAAAGCTAAAACAAAATTTGTTGGAAGAAAGACTGATTTACAAGGACTTACAGAAGGTTTAGCAAATCTTAATAAACTATTGGAAAAAAGGTTGGATCCAAACAAAGAAGAACCAGATGATAATGATCAACAATTATTATCAAAATAATTGAGTATAAAAAATAGACTTTTAGAGTATTCTAACAGTCTATTTTTTATGTTATAATACAACCATAAATTAAATTAAAGGAGAATATATGCAAGTAGAAAAGAATAAAGAGTATATTGTAGATATAATAGATAATGGATTTCAAGGAGAAGGAATTGCAAAAATTGATGGACTTACAATTTTTATACCAAATACTATAAAAGGAGAGCAAGTGAAAATATTAATTGTAAAAGTATTAGCTTCACATGCTTTTGGCAAAATTATAGAAATAATTAATCCATCAGAAAATAGAGTGAAAAGTGATTGTACAACCTACAAAAGATGTGGAGGTTGTTCTTTAAGGCATGTAAAATATGAAGAGACATTAAAAATGAAACAAAATGCAGTTCAAAGTCTAGTAAATAAAACTTTAAATAATAAAATTAAAGTAGAAGAAACATTAGGTATGGAATATCCATATCATTACAGAAATAAAGCACAATATCCAGTTGGTTTAAATAAAGAAGGAAAACCAGTAATTGGTGTATTTGCTAATAGGACACATGAAATTATACCAATAGATACTTGTTTTATTCAAAATGAACAAACAGAAGAAATCGCGAAATATATTTTTAAATTTTTAGTAGATAATAATGTTAGTTTTTATAATGAGAAAACACAAAAAGGTTTAGTAAGACATATTGTTACTAAAATTGGTATAAGAACAAATGAGATAATGTGTATTATTGTTATAAATGGTCGAGAAATACCTAATGAAGCTAGAATGATATCAGAATTAACAACTAAGTTTAGTAATATAAAGACTGTTGTAAAAAATATAAATACAAAAAATACAAATGTTATATTAGGAAGCGAGAACGTCAATTTGTATGGGGATGGATATATTACAGATAAGCTAGGTGAATATACATTCAAAATATCTCCAATGTCATTTTATCAAGTAAATTCAATTCAAGCTGAAAAGTTATATGAACTTGGAGTTGACTTTGCAGGTATAACAAAAGAAGATGTTGTATTTGATTTATACTGTGGAATTGGTACAATTTCGTTATTTATGAGTAAATTTGCCAAAAAAGTATACGGAGTAGAAATTGTAGAAGAAGCAATTATTGCTGCAAAAGAAAATGCAACAATAAATAATGTAAATAATACAGAATTTATTGTTGGTGATGTGGAAAAAGTGTTAGATGACTTAGTAAATGTTAAGCAGATAATTCCAGATATTATTATGGTAGATCCACCAAGGAGAGGTTTAGATAATACGAGCATAGAAAATATAAAAAAAGTATTACCTAAAAAACTAGTATATATTAGTTGTAATCCAGCTACATTAGTTAGAGATTTAGCAAAATTAGAAGCTATGTATGAAATAAAAAAGATTAAACCAGTTGATATGTTTCCTTTTACAAATGGAATAGAATGTGTTTCTGTTATCGAATTAAAAAATAATTTTAATTATTAATAAAAAATAAGGATTATATACTATTCAAAATCAATTGATATTCCTAAAAAATAGAAAGTGAATTAGGATTAAAAGTAGAAGTTTATATAAATTAGAAATATGTAAATAATTACATGATTTGGTAAGAAAAATAGAATAAAAAAGGGATATATAAGTAATTATTAATGAAACTTAAAATTATTGAAAATAATAAGAGGTAAAAATATGCTATCAAGAAAAAAATATAAGTATCTAAATAGTAAAATAAAGATTAATAAAAAATTCGTAGTACCATATAAAAGTATTATGCAATATTATAATGAAATGAATGACATAAAGGAAAATCCAGAGATATGGCAAGAGGCTAATGAAGACATTTTAAATATTGCAGAATTATACAATATGTTATATGGGATAATAAGCTTTTCTATTGCTTCAAAAGTAGAGGATAAAAATTTTAAAATAAAAGCATTATATTCTTCGATATTTGTAACTATTGCAAATTCAATAACTTCTGTAATTTATTTAGCTGAAAAGGGATTAGATTATCAAGCAAATGTTATAAATAGGCAATTATTCGAAATATGTATGCTACTTTTAAATGTTATGATTGATGAAAACAAAGAAAAAATATTAACCGAAACAGAAATGAACGAAAGCAATATGAAAATATGGAGAAAGTATTTTTCACCAAAAGAATTAAATAATACGATAGAAAATTATGAAAAAGTAAATTTGACAGACTGGAGAAAAAGACAATATAGTTTTTATTCAAATTATTCGCATAATGATTTTTTTAGTTTTTTATTTTTTTCATTTTCGTGTCCAAGAAATGAAAAAGATAAGTTGTTTAATAATGTTTTGGGAGGCTATATCAGTAGAATTAATACTATTTTAGAGAATATGATAGGTTTTCTTTGGTATACAAGTAAATTATTTATGAAACTTCTTGTAGATAAAACTATACATATTTCAAAAGAAACATTACTTACAGAAAAAGAGTTATGGGAAGTTGCAGTTTACACATTTGCACTTTTGGATGTGTATTATCTTGATTATTTCATGAATAAAAATTTAAAATAGTATAAAAATTAATTGTAAGAGGTAAAATGTTAATTTAAAATGGTTTAATAGTTTGTTTTTATCTATATAATATTTAAAATTAAATGAAAATCAAATATATGATGAAGAAGAGATTTTTACATATTTGAAATATTATAAAGTATATGGCAAGGAAAAAGGTGACGAAAATTGTGAAATAATAAAGTAATTATTCTTGACTAAAGTATGCAAAAAAGCCAATAATATAATCAGGGAGGATTTACCATGAATAATAAGTATGAAATTGTTTTTATAGATATAGACGGGACATTAGTTAATGACGAAAAAATAGTGCCAGAAGAAAATATAGAAATTATAAGAAAATTGAAAGAAAACGGTATAGAAGTAGTATTAGCGTCAGGAAGACCATATCATAGTATTGAGAAATATAGTAAACAAGTAGGCGCAGTGCCATATATTATTGGTTCTAATGGTGGAATAGTAGCAAACTTTGTTGACGATAAAAAAATATTTAGTACAAGTATAAAAAAAGAGAGAGCAATAGAAATATTAAAATTAATAAAAAAAAATAATATATATTGTACAATTACTATTTCAGGAAATTTAATAGTAGAAGATGAACAATATAGTATAACTAGAGAAAATAGAAATGAACTTGTATTAGTAACTTCATTAGAAGAATATCTAGAAACAAATGATGGATCAGTAATTAAATTTAGTCTTATAGATGAGGGAAAAGACAAATTGAATGAAATGAGAAAAGAAATAATAGATAAATTTAATATTGAGGTAACAGAAATAGATGAATTTATGATTCAAAAAAAATATAGAAAAGCAGAGAACAACTATAAACTTCCATATATAATGGACATTATGCCAGAAGGAATAAGTAAAGCAAAGGCGATATATGAATTATGTAAATATTGGGGTATAGAATTATCAAAAACTGTTGTATTTGGTGATGGATTAAATGACATAGAAATGTTTAATGTTGGAGGTTACAAAGTAGCAATGGGAAATGCTGCTGATAAAATAAAAAAATTAGCAGATGTAATTACAAAAACAAATAATGAAGCTGGTGTAGCATATGAGCTTAATAAGATTTTTGAGATATTATAAATTGTTAAAAGGAGAATATTAATGACTATTGTTACATTTCCAGCTTTTAATATAAACTTAAGCATTTCTAGAATAGCATTTACAATTGGTAGCATACATATATATTGGTATGCTATTTTTATAGCTGTAGCTATTTTAATTGCCATATTAGCTTTAAAAAAAGATTGTAAAAAATACAATATAAAATACAATGATATATTAGAATTAATGATACTTATACTACCAATAGCAATTATATGTGCTAGATTATACTATGTCATTTTCAATATGCAATATTATTTAAATAATCCTAGTGAAATCATAAATATAAGAAATGGTGGACTTGCAATCTATGGAGGAATAATAGGTGGAGCCATAACAACTATTATATTTTGCAAAATTAAAAAAATAAAGATATTAGACATGTTTGATATGATAGTTCCATACTTAAGCTTAGGACAAGCAATTGGAAGATGGGGAAACTTTATTAATGGCGAAGCACATGGAACAACAACTAATAGTATTTTTAGAATGGGAATTATAGAAAATGGTATATATATGGAAGTACATCCAACGTTTTTATATGAATCCATATGTACTTTAATTATATTTTTTATATTAATGTATCTTAGAAATCATAGAAAATATGCAGGACAATTAACTATTGTATACTTATTATTGTATTCTGTAATTAGAATAATAATAGAGGGTCTAAGAACAGACAGTTTAATGATTGGAAACATAAGGATATCCCAATTAATTTCGATTATCATATTTTTAGTAGTAATATTTATATTGATATATAATTATAAAAAGAGAAAGAAAATTAGGTTGTTAGAAGAAAAAAATATTTAATTTAAAGACTATTACGAATAAGTAATAGTCTTTTCTATTGCATATCATTTTTTTATATGATAATATAAACTCACAAAAGGGAGAATGTATGAAAAAGTTAGTAATATTAGGAAGTGCAAAATTTGAAAAAGAAATAAAAAAATGGGTAGAATATTTTAAAGAACATAATTATGATGTAATTAATTATCCAAAAAAAATAGATCAATCAAACGAATTAATATATAAAGATGTATATATTAATTTTTATAATGACTTAGAAGAAGCAGATTGTTTATTTGTATTAAACGAAGAGAAAAATGGTATAAAAGGATATGTTGGTCCACAGGTTTATGCAGAAATGAGCTATATAATAGTACAAAATATATTACAAAATAGAAATAAAGCTATTTGGATTTTAAATGAACCATCAAAAGAGGTTTCAAGCTATAATGAATTAAATAATTTTATAAAATTAGGATGGATAAAATTATTTAAAACAAAAGATTAATGTAATATATTATCCAATATAAAAAGATTTTTTGTGTGTCAAATCATAGTTCTTAGGCATATATATCAAGTTTTATATTTACAAAAGAGGAACTATTTAGTTCCTCTTTTATGCTAATATACTAAATTGCACCAAATTAGATAGGAGTGATTTTATGAAGCTAATTTTAATAAGACATGGACAAACCCAGGGGAATATTTTAAATGAGCAAGGAATTAACCTATTTACAGGTGCATTAAATAACAAATGTACAAATTTAACCGAAAAGGGGATAGAAGCTGCCAAAAAATTAAAGGAAAATCCAATTATTAAGGAGATTTCTAAAGTTTATTGTTCAGACTTAAAAAGAGCTATAGATACAGCAAAACTTGCAAAACCGGGTTATGAACTTCATATAGATAAACGTTTAAGAGAAAGAAGTTTGGGCGATTTTGAAGGAAAGTATCCAGAAGATTTAGAAGATTATGAAAACTATAAAAAATATTTTACAGATGAAAATTATAAAAAATTTAGAAGAGATTTTATTCAAAAAGCTCCAAACGGAGAAAGTTATACAGATGTAATAGAAAGAACAAAAGATTTTTTAGATTCATTAAACATGGACGAAGATATAACAATAGGTATATTTACACATATGCATTGCATAAGATGTATCTTCTATAACTTACTTAAATTTGAGCCAAAGGAGAAGATTTTTAATTTAAAGATAGAAAATTGTGAACCATATGTAATAGAAAGAATGCATGATAAAAAATTTAAATTAACATCACATAATTTAGATGACTTATTTAATAAGATTTGTTGGTAAAAACATGAATAAACAAGATTTAATAGATTTGCATTTTAAAGGTGCAACAGAATTATATAAATCAGAATTAATAGAAAAAGACGATTACTATATATTTAGTAATTTACTAATAGATAATTGCTACTGGAATATGGGAATTTTAAAAAATTTTGATACAGATATTAATTTAGTATGGGAGAATATAAAAAAAGAATTACAAAAAAGAAATAGAAATCCAGAAATTTATATTATTCCATATAAAGATTATAAGCTTAATCCTTATGAAGCTGTAAATGATGGATATGGAACCGCTTTATATAATAGTTTTCAAAATTTAGAAAGTGAATATAAAAGTATACATTATGCTGGAAAATATAATAGGGAAATAGTATCAACTGCAACAGTTGTTTATAAAAAAGAGAATGCCATAATATATAATGTAACAACCAAAAAACAATATCAGAAAATGGGAATATGTAAAGAGATGATGTCATATATAATTTCTGATTTAAGAGAAAAGGGAGTAAAAAATGTTTGTGTGCAAACCGAACAAGGATATTATACAGAAAAGGCATATGCCAATATGGGGTTTAAAGAGATAATGCTAGGAAGAGTTTTTGTTAAAGATAATTAATTTTTAAAGGAGTTTTTATGATAGTTGAAAATAAATATTTTGAAGATATTAAAAGAATTTGGAAGGATAATCACAATGGTTTTATTTCAAAAGAGAGTAACGAAATGCTAATAAATAACAAGGATATATTAAAGATAGTGTATTTAGAAAATAATGTACCAGCTGGATATGTTGCAGTATATACAAAAGATGATTTTTGTAAGTTAGAAGATTTTCCAGACAAAATAGATAGAAATGGGAAGGTTTCTTATATATGGGAAATTGTAACTGACAAAAAATATATGGGAAAAGGAATTGCAAGTAAACTTATGCAATATGTGTTGGAAAAATTTAAAGGATATAAAATTTATAGCTGTATTGCAAAAGAAAATATACCATCACTAAAATTACATGAAAAATATGGTTTTAAGGAGGCATATCAATTTACAAAAGATAAAGAACAAATAATGTTAGTAAAAAGCAATTAATTTAATTATTTAATATAGTTCTGCAGTATAAAAAATATGAAAGTAAAGGGAGTAATAAAATGGATATTGAAATTTTAAAAGAATATGTAAAAATTAAACATGAAGGACAAAAAAGAAAACAAGGAACACCATACTATTTGCATCCATTTGCGGTTGCAGATATATTAAAAGAAAAGGGATTTAATGATGATTACCAAGCTGCAGGATTATTACATGATACATTAGAAGATACAAATGCAACAAAAGAAGAAATCTTGAAATTGAGCAATAAAGAAGTTTTAGACACAGTGGTGTTACTAACAAAAGAAAAAGGATACAAAATGCAAGATTATTATAATAGAATAAAAAATAATGATATGGCAAAAATGGTAAAATTAGCAGATCGATATCATAATTTAAGCGAAAGTACAATGACAAATATTTTATTTAAGAAAAAATATATAAAAGAGACAGAAGATTGGTATATAAAAATGGCTGAAGGAACATGCTTTGAAGAAGATATAAAACAAGCATTAGATAATTTAATAAAAAGTTTATAAATTACTTTGATATGAAGAAAGTGGAGAAATAATTATGAAAAAATTAAATGTAATAATAGTTTTTAATAAAGAAGAAGATAAAATTTTAATGTGTAGAAGAACTAAAGAACCCTATAAAGGTAAATTAAATCTTGTTGGTGGAAAAGTAGAAAAGGATGAAGATGAATTACAAGCAGCATATAGAGAATTAGAAGAAGAAACTGCCATTACAAGAGATGATATAAAATTAATAAATGTTATGAATTTTGAGTATAAATTACAAGATATGGAATTGGAAGTCTATGCAGGCAAATTAAATAAAGAAGTTAATCTAGTAGAAGAGATTAATAAACTACTTTGGGTAGATTGATGTTTTAAATTCAAATTCTGAGTATAACCAAATTGGATATGTAGGTTTTGCGGAAACTATTATGAAAAGATACCAAAATTAATTAATAATATATATGAAATTTTAAATCTTAAAGGAAGACTATTTTTAACTAGTTTCTTTTTAAACGAGGATAAAATAAGTCCAAAATTTGCAGTACAATTTGCTGTAGAGATAATTACAAGCTCTAATGATGGAAAAGTATATAAATTTAATGAGATTGAGAAAATACTAAAAAACAGATTTGATAATTTACAAAAGATAGAAGATATACCAGGACCTGCAACATTATATATAGCAACTAAATAAAAATTGGCAGATGTATCTTATAAAAATGAGGGGGAATATGTATGTTAGAATTAGTAACACCAACAATGAAATACAAAGAAAAAGCAATAGATTTTATAAACGAATTTAATGAATATAAATCAGATATAAATGGAACAGGAGGATTATATAGATATTTAGATGACTATGAAGGTTGGCTAAAAAAACTAGATGAAGACAAAAACCGTCCTGTAACAGAAGAAAAAGTGCCAGCAGAAACATTTTTCTTAGTAAGAAAAGAAGATGATAAAATAGTTGGTATGATTAATATTCGCTTAGCATTAAATGAAAAATTTAGAAAAATAAATGGAAATATAGGATATTCCATCAGACCAACCGAAAGAAGAAAAGGATATAATAATATAAATCTATATTTGGGATTAAAAAAATGTAAAGAGTATGGAATAAAAGAAGTATTACTTACAGTAGATAAGGACAACTTAGGTTCTAAAAAAACAATATTAAGATTTAATCCAAGATTTGAAAGAGAATATTATGATGAAGAAGCACATAAATGTATAATTCAATTATATTGGATAGATGTAGAAAAAGGAATTGAATTATGGGAAAGTGAACATTAAGGAGAAAAATATGATTTATAAATATAATGAAGCTAAAAAAAGAAATGTTGGAGACAATATGCAAATCACTGATTTATATCCTGTAAAGGATATGCCAATGGATTTGGTTATTGGAGAATTAAATGGATTTCATGGAAAAGAGCTTATAAAAAGATGCAACTCATACAAAGTAAAAAACGGGGCTAAAATAGAAGATGAGTTGTTGCATAAATTAAATTATCCCGAAAATAAAATAGAACATGTAAAAAAATGTATAGAAAATCATAGGAGTAGCAGAAAAGCAGAAAGAAATACAGTAGAAGAACAATGCGTAGCTGATGCAGATGCAATAGCACATTTTGATGCGATACCATCATTATTTTCATTAGCATATAAAGATAGAAAAATGAATATACAAGCTGGAGCAAATTTTGTAAAAGAAAAATTAAAAAGAGACTATCAAAAATTAAGTCCTAAAACCAAAGAATTAATGCAAGCAAGATATAAAAATATAATGAAAGAGGTATTTTTAGAAGAATAATATGGAAGAATTAAAACTAATAAAAATTTTATGGGATTACATGGATTTAAAACAACAACTTAAGAAATCAGATTGTATAATTGTACTAGGATGTAGTGATATAAGTAAAAAGAGGTTATAATACAAGATAAATAGTATATTGCTAAATCAAAAAGGAGGAAAAAATGGAAAATTATTTTATTATTCATGGTTCATTTAGTACACCATATTCAAATTGGATTGCCTGGTTAGCTGATTTTATAGCGACAGACGGAAAGGAAATATATGTGCCACAATTTCCAATAGGAGTGGGAAAACAAAATTATAAAAATTGGAGTAAATTATTAAAATATTATGCAGACCTAGGGTTAATAAACGAAAAAACCACAATAATAGGTCATAGTATTGCGCCAGTTTTTATTTCTAAGTTTTTAATTGAAAACAAAATAAAAGTCAAAAAGTTAATATCAGTATGTGGATTTAATAATTATTTGGGAATCGATGAAGATTATGATGCTGTAAATGAATCAATGTACCTAGATAATATTGAAGATGTTAAAAAGTATGTTAAAGAAATAATATGTTTTTATTCTAATAATGATCCATATGTGAAATATGAAGTCGAAAAAGACTTTGCAGATAAGATATCAACTGAAAGTATTTTAATACCTGATGCAGGACATATAAATTCGGAAAGCGGATATGATACATTTGAAGAAATAGTAAGTTACTTATAGGAGGAAAAAATGTTTAATGTAGTACATGCTGCAATAAGTGTAAGCAATATAGGAAAAAGTATAGATTTTTATAAAAGATTTGGATTTAAAGAATTTAAATCTTGGGATGCAGCAGATGAGAGCATAAAAATAAGAATGTTAAAATTAAATGATTTTATATTAGAAATATTTTGCTATAAAAATTATATTGAGTTGCCTAAAACTGCTAATTCTACAGCTACAGATTTGCCTGTACTTGGTACAAAACATTTTGCTTTAGGCGTATCAAATATTGAAAAGGCTAAAAGATGGGTGTTGGAAAACAAAATTGCAGATGAAGTAACTATAAATGTTGGTAGATTAGGCAAGCCATATTTCTTTATAAAAGATCCAGATGGAATCTTAGTAGAAATAATAGAGAAGGATATACCTAAAACAGATTTACCAGATACATCAAAACAAGAAATAGCTAAAATAATAAAAAATGTCAGCGATACAGGGTTTTATGCTAAAAATAGATTCCATTCTATGGAGCATATAGCAAAAGTTGTTTTGTTTTCATATTTACTAGGAAAAGAAGAAAAATTAACAGAAGAAGAGATGAAACTATTATTAGTATCAGCAGCTTTTCATGATTGTGGCAGAAATGGAAATGATGGAGAAAATGAGCATGCCGAAGCAGGAGCTAAACTTGCAGGAGAATATTTTACAAAAAATCTAACTAATCCATTTAATATAAATGAAGAAGATATACCAATAATACAAGTAGTAATACACTATCATGAACATAAAGAACAAGAATTGGGAAAATTAAATAAAGATGGAATACTATTCTTAATTAAAAAATACAATGCACCTAGTGATAAAATAAGTGAAATAGAAAATTTATGTATGTTATTAAAGGATGCAGATGCTTTAGATAGAGAAAGATTTGCAACATATGGAAAATTGGATCCAAAATATTTAAGAAGTAAAAGTGCAAAAACACCACAGATGTTAAAATATGCAAAAGAGATTAACCAAGCTGTTGCGAAAGAAATATTAAAGAAGATTTATGGAATAGAAAATATAAAAGAAGAAATTGATAGTGTCAAATTATTAGAAGAGTTAAAAATAAAAAAAGTTGAAATGCTAGGTGAAGAGACTAGTTTATGTGTAGAAGAAATTTTAGATTTATTATTTTAAGGAGAATATTATGAAAATTTATCTAATAAGGCATAGTGAATCAATAGATGACATAGAAGATTGCTATAGCAAAAAGAATAATTTTGAAGGCAACAGGAGTAATTTATTTAACATTTGATGATGGACCATCAAATGTTACTCCAGAAATTCTGGATATTCTTAAAGAGAATGACGTAAAAGCGACATTTTTTATTGTAGATTATTCAGAAGAGGACAAGAGTAAGATTCAAAGAATTATAGATGAAGGTCATACTCTTGGGTTACATGGTTTGTCTCATGATTATGCTACAATTTATTCGTCGGTAGATGCAATTACAGAGAATTTCATTGGATTGCAGAAGAAAGTAATGAATGATTTCGATTATAATGCAATATACATAAGATTTCCTGGAGGAGCATCTAATACCATCAGCAAGAACTATTGCGATGGTGTAATGACAGCAGCAACCAGTAAAGTAGAGCAAGAAGGCTTTACGTATTATGATTGGAATGTGGATGTCGACGATGCTGGAAGTGCAAGAACAGCAAATAAAATTTACGACAATTTTATTGCAGGAATTGCACCAAAGCGCGAAAATGTTGTACTAATGCATGATGGATATGGACATCAACCAACAGCAGATGCTTTGCAGGAAATTATAGACTATGCAAAAGAGAATGGATATGTGTTTTCAGCAATTACTGAGGATACTATTCCAGTTCAGCATGGTGTGAATAACTGAAGAGCTAAACAAAAGAAACATGATAATGCGATTATTGTGTTTCTTTTGCCATATTGACATGTAGACGAAGCTAAAATAACTTTATAAGATTATTGCATTTCTGATTAACTTGTGATAAAACACAAATATGGAGGAAAAAATGAATAATTTTAATGAAGATATGCTTACTGGCAATACTAAAGAGGCCATAGATATTTTGGGTAGAAAATGGAAATATGAATGTATGAGCTGTGCTATTGCAAAAGGAGAATTAGAGCTTCCTGGAGGACTAATATATGAAGATGAATATATTACTGTTGGAGCTGATACAGAAATTCCATTGAATGGTTTTATTATAATTGCAACTAAACGTCATGTTAATTCCATTGCAAATTTAAATACAATAGAAAGACATGAATTGATAGATTATATTGCAAGGATAATAGAGGCATTAAGAGAACTTAATATAGTTAACGAAGTAACGATAGTACAAGAAGAAAGGTCAAAACATTTACATGTATGGATTTTTCCATGTCATAAAAAATATAAGGAAATGTTTGGAAAAGGTGTAGGAGCAATTAAAGATACATGTGAATACGTAAAAAGTAACGCAAGTGATGAAGATATACAGCAATGTTTAAACACTGTACAAAAATTAAAAGAATATTTTAAGAAGGTATAAGGAATGAGAGAGTTGAAGCAAGAAATTTCTAAGTATATTGGAAATGAGGTATATGGAATAGAGAATGAAATATCTTATGTAGAGGACAAAGTGTTACCTCTATATGATACCAATATTGGAGGTCATGATAGAGATCATATAGTAACAGTAATATTAAGATCTTTTGAGATAATGGCAGAGTTTAAATTGGCATTGAATCAAAAGATTGTACTAATAACTGCTGCTTATCATGATATTGGATATAAAAAGGATCCAGACAATCATGAGCAAGTTTCAAGCGAGATGTTCTTGGCAGATAAGGAAATTCAAAAATTCCTTGAGCCAGAAAAAGTTAAAATTACCGCAGAAGCAATTGTTGACCATAGAGCAAGCCTAGAATATGAGGCAAGAAGCGAATATGGCAAGTTGGGTATCTTCTGCTGATAGAGAAACTTCTGTAGAGAATATGTTAAAACGTTTTTTCTTATACCAAGCAGATAAGCACGCTGACGAAAATCCATCAGTAGAACAGATTATCGAATATTCTTTTAAAAAATTGACTAAGAAGTTTGGTAAAGATGGATATGCGAAAATGTATTATCCAGACAAGAAGTATACTGATTATTCATCAGAGATGCAAGACTTACTTGATAATAAGCAAAAATTCATCGAAAGAGAAATGAAGTTTGTACCTTTATTAAATAAGTAAAAATTAAAAATGGGATTCTAGGCAATTTGATCAATTACCTAGAATCCTGTTTTGTTTATAAATGAGTAATATTTAATCTAATTGATATTTAATTATGCATGTTGTATAATTAGGCTATTAAAGGAGAAATATGATGTTTAATGAAATAATAGAATCAAATAAGTATGTAATAGAAAATGCAAAATATATTCAAATAAATAAGGATGAAATAAAAAAGTTTGCAAATAGAATACAAGAGGTAAATATAAAAAATTGGTTGTACAATTCCCCATATAATTTATTAGATGAAAAAGTAGAAACAATAATAACTTTTTTACTATATTTTGAAGCAATAGACTTTTCTTTTTGGGGAAGTCCAAAATGGCAAATGGAAACAATTAACGGAGTAGAAGATGGTTCTATGGCACTTATGTTTGCAATGCTAAGATATATAAGAGACAATAAATCATTTGATAATTTAACTAAAGAAAAATTTAAAGAATATTTAAAAGGTAATGTAGAGATTCCACTTCTTGAAGAAAGATTTAAGATTATAAAAAATGTTAATAAGGTTGTAAACGAAAAATTCGGTGGAAATTTTTACAATGCAATATATAACTTATCAAACGATGAAGAATTATTTAAATTAATAATAGATAATTTTGAAGATTTTAAAGATATAAGAACATACGAAGGTAAAACAATATATTTTTATAAATTGGCACAATTATTAACATCAGATATTTTGCATATAAGGGAAAAGAAAGAAAATATAAAAGTAGACTGCTCACATTTAGTTGGATGCAGTGATTATAAAATACCACAAGGCTTACGAGCACTAAATTTAGTAAAATACAATAAAGAATTGGCAGATATAGTTGACAATAAAGTAGAAATACAAGAAAATTCAGCATATGAGGTAGAAATTAGAGCAACAGTGATATATGTAATAGATGAAATAAAAAGATTATTAAATAACAAAGTAAACGCAATAGAATTAAATGATTATATTTGGCTTATGTCAAAGAATAAGGAATTACCAAAAAGACCATATCATTTAACAAGAACTACAAATTATTAATCAAAATTTAAGTAGGGATTTTAGTTAGGGATTTTGGTAGGGATTTGGGGACGTTCCTTAAATCCCTGTAAATATATTAATTAGGAAGTAGATGGAAATGAAAGTTTTATCACTAATGGAGCCATGGGGAAGTTTAATTAAAGAAAAAGTAAAATATATCGAAACAAGAAGTTGGAAAACAAACTATAGAGGCGAGTTATACATTCATACTAGTTTAAAAAAGATTCCAAAAAATGACAAAAGAATACAAGAACTGGTTAATTTATTAAAAGATAAAGATATAAAATATGGATATATAATTGCAAAATGTAATTTAGTAGATTGTATTTATATGGATGAAGAATTTATAAATAAAATAAAAACAGAAAATCCAACAGAATATAAATGTGGGGAATATGCTGTTGGTAGATATGCTTGGGTATTAAAAGATATAAGAAAAATAGAACCAATACAAGCAAAAGGACATTTAGGAATTTGGAATTATTAAATGTGCAAAATATTAGAATAAAAATTAAAAAGGGAAAAAAGGAACGTCCCCAAATCCCGAGGAACGTACTAAATAGGAGGACTGTTCCCAAATCCCGAAGGAGGAAAAAATGGAAGTATTATTTGCAACAAACAATCCAGCAAAAGTAAAAATATATGCTAATAGACTAGAAGAAAATGGGATTAATTTAAAAACATTAACAGATTTAAATATAGCTGATTCTGTAGAAGAAAATGGAAAAAATTCTATAGAGAATGCCATAATAAAAGCTAAAGGGTATTATGAATTTGTAAAAGTACCAACTATTGGGATGGACAATAGCCTTTTTATAGAAGATATAGATGAAGCAGATCAACCAGGAACACATGTAAGAAGAGTTCATGGTAAAAGACTATCAGATAAAGAAATGATAGAATACTATACAGGGTTAGTAAAAAAATATGGCAAGAATTTAAAAGCTAAATGGGTTTATGGAATGGCTATATATGATGGAAAAGATGTACAAACTTTTACATGGTCAAAAGGAGATTTTTATTTTGTAGGAAAACCATCGCCAATTTTAAATGAAGGTTATCCTTTGGACTCTATAAGTGTATTGCCAGACACTGGTAAATATTTTGTAGATTTAACTAGAGAAGAAAAAGATGAGTACAAAAATAAAAATGCAAAAGATGATGATGTGATAAAATTTATTTTATCAAGCTTGAACTTAGGGGACGGTCCTAAAAGTTCAAAAAGGTAACATAAAAAATGAACTTTAAGTTTCGTCCCTAAAGTTCATAAAATGGAGGAATAATGAGAATACCAGATGAATTAGAAGATAAAATAGCAAATGAAATAAATAATATTAAGCTGACAGAATTAAGGAATACTGCAAAAATTTTAAGTGATAGGTACATGAATGCTAAAAGAACAGGACAAAGTTTATTGAATAAAGATCTAGAGGTTCTTGCTTATTCTATTATTAGGATGCCAGCTACTTTTGGGGCGATTAATAAAGCACTAGAAGAAACTTTTAAAAGATATACTCCTACCATAAAAACAGTGTTAGATATAGGTTCAGGAACTGGAGCGGGTGAATGGGCTGTACTTAGCAATATAGATATAGAAGAAATTACTTGCATAGAGCGTGAAAAAGAAATGGAGAATATGGCTAAAAAATTATTAGAAGGTCATAACAATATAAATTGGAAGAATCAAGATATAGTTCAAAGCAATATTACTGATAAAGCGGATTTAGTAATAACTTCATATATGATAAATGAGCTTAAAGAAGCAAGCAAAGAAAAAGTAATAAAAGATATCTTACGAGCTTTTAACAAGTTAGTAATATTTATAGAACCAGGAACGCCAGAAGGATTTAATAATATAAGAAAAGTACAAAGGTTAGCAATAGAAAGTAACTTGAATATAATAGCACCATGTACTTGTCAGACAGAATGTAGTTTGCCAGTAGATGATTGGTGCCATTCTACAGTTAGAGTAGAACGAAGTAAAGTTCATAAATTTGTAAAAGATGTAGATGTACCATATGAAGACGAAAAATTTTCTTATATAGCAATTTCAAGAGATAAAATAGATAATAGTGGTGCTAGAATATTAAGACATCCTAACATTTCTAGTGGCTTTATAAAAGTTAAATTATGCAACAATGGAAGTATAGAAGAGAGAACAATAACGAAGAAAGAAAAAGATTTATTTAAGAAAGTAAAAAAATTAAAGTGTGGGGATTTGATATGATTAATTTAGAATTATATAAAATATTTGTTTTTGTGGCAAAAGAAGAAAATATAACTAAAGCAAGGAACGGTATTGTAATATGATGCAATACCGTTCTTTGCTTTTTAAAATGAAAATGATATAATTTAATAAATAAAATTAAAGGAGAAAAACTATGGGAAAAATAATAAAAGTAAGAGAAGTAGGAGATCCAGTACTTAATAAAATGTCAGAAGAAGTTGATATAACAAATATAAATAATGATGTTTTAGATATTATAGATGATTTAAAAGCAACTCTTGAAGATGGTGCAGGAGTTGGTATTGCTGCACCACAGATTGGTATTAACAAAAGAATTATAGTAGTTGGAGCCAAAAAAGAAAATGTAAGATATAATGATGCAGAAGATATACCATTAACTGCTATGATAAATCCAAAATGGGTGAAATCATCAGCTGAAACAGATATACAATTTGAAGCTTGTTTAAGTGTACCTGCAATAGCTGGTAAAGTTGAAAGATTTAAACATATTACCTTACAATATTACAATGAACAAGGAGAAAAAATAGAAAAGGAAATATATGGATTTTTTGCTAGACTTATTCAGCATGAATGTGACCACCTAGACGGATTTACATTATTAAATAGAGTTACAGATAAGGATGGTTTTGCAACAAAAGAAAATAGGAAGAAATATAATTTATAAAGATAATGTGTAGACAGGAGCCATATGGTTTTCTGTTTTTGCATTATTACGATAATATGCAACAAGCAGTAACGTTTACATAAATTTACAAAACGAGAAAATTGTGGTATAATCAACTATAGTATTAATGGAGGATAAGAAGATGAGTGATATAAAATTAAAAGATTTATTTAGATTATTCCCTCAAGTAATATGCAATGTTGAAAACTTAAATGCAATAAGTAACGGAACTGTTAACTTAAGTAAATTAGCAATAGCATCAGGAATAAGTGAAATTGTAGAAAATAATTCACAATTATACAAGGATTTTATTTTAAAAAATGAAAAATATATTGATATTAATAAATATTTAACTTATCAATTAGCATATTATAAGGATATGCCTTTGGAAGATAAAGAATTGCAAAAATACATTTCGATAATAAAAGATTTATTAAAAGATAGACCTAATACAACTATATACATGTTAACTCAAGAAAATGGGGTATCAAAAATTGTAGAATATTCTTCATCAAAAGGAGTGATACCTGAGAAAAAAGGAGAAAAACTAGAAAGTTCAAAATATGATAGAATTTTTGAAAATGAAAATTTATTTATGAATCTAGTAGGAATTTTAATGACTTCAGATTTAAAGAAAATATTACCTAGTCGTTTAGCTGAATTAATAGAATATAAAGCTCTTACCAATGCAATTAAAAACACTCCAGATATAGATTTAGATAATAATCCAGATAATAATATCGAATTTAGAATGAACAGCGTATCAGAAATGATGGAAGACATGAGTAGATTCAAAAATAAATTAAATATTGATAATTGGTTGTTGATAGATGGGTATAGATTAAAAAAATTTATTCAGGAAAATCTTACAAAGGGAGAACTTTCAGAAACTGAAGTACAAAATATAGAAGAAGTTTTTAACCAATTAAGTGAAGTATCAGATTTATTAGGTGATTCTAGAAAAATAAAATTTAAGGGAAAATTAGAATCAAAACGAGACGGTAAATATAAATATGTTTCATATTCGGCCAAAGAATTAAGTTCAGATGTTGCACGACTTAGAAAGCTAGTTCTTCCAAATAACTTTAAAGTTAAGGACGATATATTAGAGGAATTTGAAGAAGGAGATTTAACAGTTAAAAAATTATTTGAAAAAGTAAGAAAGCCAGACGAATTAATAGAACAAGAGAATCCGCCACAAATTGATAGATTAGCGAAGTATAAAGTGAATTTTATATCACCTGAAGAAAAGAAAGCAATATTTTATAGTTATGATGAACAACCAATAGCATATAGGGGAACAAAAGGGAAAGCATATGAAGGACATGCAATTTTTATATATCCTAAAAAAGATTTTGCAATTTTAGAGTGTTTTTATAATAAAGATAAAGATGGAGGAAAGAGATACTCATATGGTGATGCAACAGTTATTGTGCCTACAGAACAATTAGAAGAATTTTTGAAAAGTAAAGAAAAATTAGAAAACATTCCACTAGCAAGAGAATTAAAAGCTCCATCAGGAGAAAAAGCTAGACCTGTAAAGTATGAAGAACATAAAAAAATAACTAAAAAACAATTAAGTAAAAGAATAGAACAAAGAAGACCTGTTAGAATATATCATACTAAAAACTGGAGACGAAGAATGTCAGGTATATTGTCAGGGAAAATAAATCCTTTCCTTGTAAGCATTGTTTCATCACAAAGAAAGAAGGAACAAGCTAAAGCAGATAAAAAAATGATTATTACGCAATATGAATTACAACAAGGTGAATAAATATAAAAAAATATGATATAAGGAGTGATATATATGGGATTTTTAGATATATTTAGAAAAAAGGCTAAAGAGGAAACGCATCATGACATACCAGAACCTCATTCTGCAAGAGAGCATATTTTAAGAGACATAACAGTTGATGGAAAATTGCAAATAGATTATATAGAAAAACCAGACTTTAAAAAAGATTATGATTCTACAAGATTAGTATTAGAAACAATACCAGAGAATATAAATGGATGTAGAGTTTATACTGGAAAAGTTAGTTGGTATAATCAAAATGATGCAATAATGTTTGATGGTAATGATTCAAGACATATAGGTCCTACTGTAAGAATGGAAGTTGAACCAAATCTATTAAGAACAAACGATGAATATGTTAGTTGGGTGATGAAAGGACTATTAAATAAAAATAGAGTACGCTCATATCATGAAAGAGGATTAATAGATAATCCTGATGTACCATGTGGTAATTATGTTGGGGGAATACAAACTAAATCAGATGGAAGTTTTAGAAAAATATTTGATAATATTATAGGAAGCTATGTTCATAATATGCCTACTGTACGTCAAGCAAGAGCACAGTATCAAGAAAGAAAAAGAATAGAAAGAGCAAAACAAGCACGAAGAGAACAATTATACAAAGAATTGCATGATTTAGATAGTCCTGATAGTGATGCAAGATTTTAATAATTAAAATTTAAATATAGTCGCTGTTATTTTATATAACAGCGGTTTTTATGCACATTTTATTGAAATTAACAATTTAATTACTTTACATAATATATTGTAAAAACAACTCAAATATGGTATAATAAATAATAGGGCATTTTGCTTTGTTATATTACATAAGAAAGGAGTTTTTGAAATTAGAAAATTAAATATTAAATCAGTTATTAAGAAAACATTAGAAAATCAGAAAAAATTTTTAAAGATTTTACCAAATGTTGTAATACCATTACTTATAATGGTTTTTATTCAAAGATATTTAGGATACAATAATAGTGCAATAGGAATTGTTTTAATTTTTATTTGTATGTTCAAAGTAAATCAAATTTCAAGTTTAAAATCTTATTTAAAAATGTCAGTTATATTGATTATTATATCAATATTTGCTAGTTTAGCTAGTTTAAATTTATATACATCAGTTATTTTAAATTTAATATTACCATTTTGTATAATATTTTTTACAATATCTAAGGGAAAAACATCAAATTATTTTATATATGGGCATGAATATATAATGTTACAAAGTTATCCAATAACATTAAGAGAAATACCATTAAGAATAATTGCAGTAGCATTTGCTTTATTAGTGTGTTATGTATATATGAAAATCTATAATAGAAAAGTAAAATTTGACACTAAATTGTTATGTGATGGAGATTTAATACTATATAACATAAAGAACTTTAAACAAGAATTTAATTTAAAGACATCTAGAACTAGATTTGCAATAAGAGCATCATTCATATTATGGATTACATGTGTAATAATGGATATGGTGCCAGACAGAAATATTAGAAGTTATTGGTTACCTCTTATTACATACAGTAGTTTAGAATTAGATTATCAAAAACAACAAGATAAATTAATGGCACAAATAGGAGGGACAACATTAGGAATTGGTATATTTACTTTGATTTTTCATTGGATACCATTAAATGCATTAATGATTTTTATGGCAATAGCCTTTACAATGTTATTTGCTATAGAGAACCAATATTTAAAAAAAGCAATAGGTACTATACTTGGAATGAGTTTTGTTATCCAAAGTTTTGGCGAAATAGGCTCAATTCTATTAAGGTATACTTATGTATTAGCAGCAATCTTAATAATTGCCATATTTGAATGCTTAAGAAAAGGAATAAGAAAAGTAGAAAAATACATAGAAATATAATACTAAATCTTAGCTTTTGGTTAAAGAAGATAAAATAAAAATGCATTTACAAGCAACATTTAAAATTATTTTGTTAAGCTATCAATTTTAAATTAATAAATTCTTGTATAAAAAAATAAAGTATGATATAACTAGTTAGCACAAAAATGGAGGTAAACAAAATGACAAATTTATTAATAAAATTATTCATAAAAGATACTGATGTTAGTAATTTAGAAACAAGAGGAAAGTTTGGAATACTTTCGAGTGTCACAGGAATCGTAGTTAATATTTTGCTTTCAATAGTTAAACTTGTTATAGGAATAATTGCAAATTCAATTTCTATTATATCTGATGCGTTAAACAATATTACAGATGTTGGTTCTTCAGTAGTAACAATGATAGGATTTAAAATATCACAAAAAAAAATAGATAAAGACCATCCTTGGGGACATGGTAGAATGGAATATATAACAGCATTTATTGTTGATATAATTATATTAATGGTTGGATTTGAATTATTAAAAAGTTCGATAGATAAGATAATACATCCAGAGCTTCCAGCAGTAAATAATGTTACAATTATAATATTAGTTATAGCAGTACTTACAAAATTATGGCTATTTTTATTTTATAAAAAAATAGCAAAGACAATAGATTCTAATGCTATTAAGGGAAATGCATATGATAGTATTTCAGATTCTGTATCTACATTAGTGGTTTTAATATCAGCAGTTGTAGCTAAAATATGTGGAATATCAATAGATGGTTATGCAAGTCTAATAGTTTCAGTATTTATTTTATTTACAGGATATAAGGCTATTAAAGAGACAGTAGACTTATTATTGGGAATGAAACCAGATCCAGAATTTATAAGAGATATAGAAGCAGAAACTAAAAAATATGATATGATCTCTGGAATACATGATATTATGGTTCATGATTATGGACCAGGAAGAAAAATTGTTTCTTTCCATGCAGAAGTTCCAGCAGATGGAGACATCTGTAAGGTTCATGATATAATTGATCAAATGGAACAAGATTTATTTGAAAAATTTAATTGTATTACAACAATACATATGGATCCAATAGTTGTAGATAATAAAGAAATAAATGATATGAGAGATTTTACAGAAAAAATAGTAAAAGAATTAAATCCAGAGTTTTCTATACATGATTTTAGAATGACAGATGGAGGAAAAAGAGTAAATCTAATTTTTGATTTAGTAGTTCCAAGAGATAAAGAATATGATAAAGAAGAAATTATAAAAAATGTTCAACAAAAAATCCATGAAAAAGATAATAAATACTTTGCAGTCATAAAAGTTGAAACATCATATATTTAAAACAAAAAGCAGCTTAAAAGTATGTACTTTATAGCTGCTTCTATAGTATTTTACATTTCATATAATAAGGAATTGGATACATTTCATAAGAATAAGTATAATTAGAACTGAAAGAATTATATGAAATATAAAAGATTTAAAAATAAGAGAAAAACGAAGATAAATCACAAAAAAATATAAAATAGAGTTATTATTTAAAACTAAAATTAAAAGAAAGCTAAAGTCATCTAAATTTGTTATTATTGGGATTTGGAAAAATGAACCAAGGCAAGTATAATATAAATCAATGGTGCATTATTCTAGTCATACAACTTTACGAGGGTGGGGCTAAAAATCCACTAAAGAGCACATCGTTGAAGTTTCTTAGTATTGCGCGAAATGCCAGTTTTGTGTGGTACTAGGGAGTAAAGAGATTAGGGTATTATATAATGGCATATATGAAATCCCCTAATTTCGTGGAGGCTTAAATAAAGCAAATAAATATAAATATAGGAATACAAAATCTATGTTATATATTTATCAAGCAATATTTAAGTATAACCTATGTTGAGTGCCAAGACACAAAATACATAGCGTAGCTTGTCTTGAGTGAATATATTGGGATTAATACCAAAAGAATAAATTTATTTGGCCAAATAAATTTATTTTATGTTATGAAATTATATTTGCAAAAAAGACTAGTAAAGAGATTTGTATGTTAAGGAAAACTTCTAGAATGTTTGCTTACAGGAAGCAAGAAAGTTTAAGGATTAAGGTACAGATTTAAGTGGCGATCTGGTGTCTATTGCAATATATAGATGTTCTTCTTAAACGGAAACGGTTCTAACAGTAATGTTAAGCGAAGAATAGAGAAATTCAACCAGACCTAAACTGTAAAATTTACTTAGGCTTTTACCATTAAAAACAATTAAAAAGGCAGAGTAATCTGCCTTATTTGATATTATTATTATATTGCTGTAGAAACTTAAGAATTTGTCAGCGATTTAATTTTATATAAAGAAAGGAGAATTGCATAATTATATTTTATGCAAGAATAAAATGAAAGATAAAAAGGACAACTCGGAAATTAAATGGTTTATAAAAGTATTTATAATGACTTTTATATTATCTATGCTATTTTCATATATATCAGCTAACGGAGTATCAATTTTTAGTTTAATACCAGCTATTTTAATTTTAGTATTAGTTATGTTAGTAGGTATATTTTTTGATATAGTTGGTGTTGCAGTAACTGTTGCAAACGAAAATGAATTTCATGCTAAAGCAACAAAAAAAGTAAAGGGTTCTAAAGCATCAATTCAACTAATAAGGAATGCACCAAAGGTTGCAAATATATGTGCAGACGTTATTGGTGATATTTGTGGTGTATTAAGTGGTGCTATAAGTGCTTTAATAGCTGTAAAAATTACCGATCAATTTGGAATAAGATTTGATATACAATTTATAGTAAGTGCTTTAGTTTCAGCTTTAACAGTTGGTGGTAAAGCATTAGGAAAAGGTGTGGCAAATAAAAATGCAACTAAAATTGTACATACAGTTGGTATTGTATTAAATAAATTAAAATTAAATAAATAATATTTTTGGGGGTAAAATTTATAATTTTACTCCCTTTGTTTTTGGTGTAAAGTGTGATATCCTAATGCAAAGGAGGAACAAAATGAAATTCTTACATTTAGCAGATTTACATTTGGGAAAGATATTACAAGAACAGTCATTAATAGAAGATCAAGAATATATGTTAAATCAAATTATAGAACTAATTAAAAAAGAAAATGTAGAAACTGTATTAATATCAGGTGATGTGTACGATAGGAGTGTACCACCTGCTGAAGCTGTTAATTTACTAGATAGTTTCTTAAAAACACTTATAAAAGAATTAAAAATAAAAGTATTTATAATAGCTGGAAATCATGATTCAAAAGATAGATTGGGATTTGGCAGTAAAATTTTTGAAGATGAAGGGCTATATATAGAATGTAAATATACTGGGAATTTAAGAAAAGTAGAATTACAAGATGAATACGGAAAGTTAAATATATATATGCTACCATTTGTAAAACCAGTAGAAGTAAAGCAATTTTTTGAAGATGACCTAGAAAATAATTATAATATCGCAATAAATAAAATAATAGGAAAAGAAGAAATTAATAAGAGAGAAAAAAATATTATATTGGTTCATCAATTTGTAACAGCAGGAACAATAGAACCTGAAAGAACTGAATCAGAGGTGCTATCATTAGGTGGAATAGAAAATGTAGATGTGTCTAATTTTAATGATTTTGATTATGTTGCTATAGGGCATGTACATAGACCACAAAAAATAGGAAGAGATACTGCAAGATATGCTGGAACTATATTAAAGTACTCATTTTCAGAGATTAACCATAATAAAACAGTTCCTATTATAGAAATAAAAGAAAAGGGAGATATAAATATAAATTTAGTACAGTTAAATCCTTTAAGAGATATGAGAGAAATAAAAGGTCCTTTAGAAGAATTAATTAAACCAGAAAATTATGAAAGCGGAAACACAAATGACTATATTAAAGCTGTAATTACAAATGAAGAACCAGTTTATGATGCTATTGGACAAATAAGAAGAATATATCCAAATACTTTGAAATTAGAAATACGAAATAGTAAAACGATAAGCAACGTAGAAGAACAAAATATAAATTTAGAAAATATAAAAAAGAAAACAGAACTAGAATTATTTGCTGATTTTTATAAATCACAAAACAATGTAGAATTAGATGAAAGACAAACAGAAATTATTAAAAATATAATTTCGGAGGTGAAAAATGAAGCCGATTAACTTAACAATTAGTGCATTTGGACCATATAAAAATATGGTTAGTATAGATTTTACAAAGCTTGGCGAGAATGGAATCTTTTTAATAACTGGTGATACAGGAGCAGGAAAAACAAGTATTTTTGATGCTATTTCTTTTGCAATTTTTGGTGAAGTTAGCGGTTCTAATAGACCGATACAATCAATTAGAAGCGACTTTGCAGACCCTAACACAGAAACTTTTGTGGAATTAGAATTTTTACATAAAAATAAAATATATAAAATCTTAAGAAATCCGTCATATGAAAAGCCAAAAAAGAAGGGGGAAGGATTTACTAAAAAAACTGCTGATGCATCATTAGAATTTGAAGATAAAGTAGTTACTGGAATAAAAAATGTAGATACAAAAATAGAAGAAATTTTAGGTATTAATGCCAAGCAATTTAAACAGATAGCAATGCTTGCACAGGGCGAGTTCTTAAAAATACTATTTGCAGAAAGCAAAGACAGAACAGAAATTTTTAGAAAAATATTTGATACTAATATATATAATTTAATTGCAAAAAAATTAAAGGAAAACTTAAAAGAGAATGAAGAAAAGTTAAAAGAGCTAAAAAGCTCATTTACAACAAATACTGCAAATATTTTATGGAGTGAGGAAAACAAAGTAGATATTTCTTCCAAAGATTTAAACGAGGTAGATATAGCAACTGTGTTAGAAGCATTAAAATTGGAGATAAAAAATAATGATGCAGAAAATACTAGTCTACAAGCGAAAATATTAAAAAAAGAGCAGGAAATAAATGTGAATGAGGAAAATATAAAGAAACAAGAAGAACTTAATATAAAAATAGATAATTATAATGAACTATTAAAAAAGAAAATCGAATATAAGCAGCAAGAAAAAGAGATAGAAGACTTAAAAATTAAAATAGCTAAAAATCAAAAAATAAAAGAAGTAATAAAACCAAAAGAAGAAAATGTAAAAAATCAAGAGGAACAAATACAAAAACTAAAAAAAGATTTAGAAAACTTAAATACTAAAATTATTAATGGCCAAAAAAAGGAAAAAGAGCATAATACAAAAATAGAGACAGTAAATAAAATAGGTGAAATATATAAAGAATATGGTAATTGTGTAGAAATTAAAGATGAATTGTTAGAAAAAGCTAATCGTCTTAAAAATATAGAAAAGATAGAGCTAAAAAAATCAGAGCAAGTAAAAGAATATACTAAGATTGAAAATGAATATAAAGTGATGAATGCAGATTTTTTGGAAAAAGAAGATGAATTTTTTAAAGAACAAGCAGGAATTATAGCGGAAAAATTAGAAGAAAACAAACCTTGCCCTGTATGTGGAAGTATAGAACATCCTAAAATTGCCAAAAAAAGTGTTAGTGTACTTACTAAACAAGAATTAGATAAATTAAAGGAGCTTCTAGAAAAGAAGCATAAGGAAAAACAATTAAAACAAGAAGAATGTATAAAAACAAATTCGCAAATGAATACATTAATTGAAGACTTTAAAGGTGATTCTAATGAAGAATTTAATTTAGAAAAATCTAAGAACTTAATAAGAGAGGAATTTAACAAAAATAAAGAAAAGTTAGAAATTAATGAAAAAATGCTATCAGAAGAATATAATAAACTATCATCAAATACTTTAATGATAAAAGAATTTGATTTCGAAAAATTTAAAGATGGTGTGATAGAGTCTATCAATTTAGATAAGAATGAATTAATAAAGGACAAAACTATACAAGAAGAAAAAAATAAACAATTACAAGAAGGAAAAATAAAACTAAAAGAATATAATGAAGAATATTTAAAAGAAGTATTAAATCTTGGATTTAATACAGAGGAAGAATATAAGAATGTTTTAATTGCAGATAAAGAAATAGAGAAGCTTCAAAAATTTGTAGAGCAATTTAATACAAATGTAACAGTAAATAATACAAAAATATTGGAAATAGAAAAAGAAGTAAAAGATAAGCAAAAACTTGATTTAACAGAAGAAAAAGCGAAATTAATTAAAGAAAAAAATGAATTAGAGGAAGAAAGAAAAGTTCATATTCAAGTAAAAGGAAAATTAGATAATAATACAAGAATATATAATTTATTAACACAAAATAGTAAAGAACTAAAGAAAAAAATAAAAGATTTTATAATCTATGATGAATTAAGTAGAACTGCAAATGGTACATTACCAGGCAAAAAAAGAATAGAATTTGAACAATATGTACAAGCTACATATTTTGACATGGTCATTTTAGAAGCAAATAAAAGACTTGCTAAAATGACAGAGAATAGATATTGGCTAGTGAGAAAAGAAGAACCAGAAAAAATATCAGATAAAGTAGGACTGGACTTAGAAGTAGGAGACAATTATAACGGTAAAAAAAGAGATGTAAAATCATTATCTGGAGGAGAAGCCTTTAAAGCAGCATTATCATTAGCATTAGGCTTATCAGATGTAATCCAAAGTTATTCTGGAGGAGTTGTAATAGACACACTATTTATAGATGAAGGTTTTGGATCGCTCGATACAGAATCTAGAGAACAAGCAATAAATACTTTAAGCTTATTAATAGACAATAACAAATTAATAGGAATAATAAGCCATGTAACAGAATTAAAAGAAAGAATAGACAAAAAAATAATAGTAACAAAAACAAATGATGGAAGTAAAATAGAAATAGAAGCATAGAGATTAGAATAGGGATTTTGGGGACGTTCCTTAAAATCCCTATATGAAGGAGGAAGAGATTGAAGTTTGCAATATCAAGTGATATGCATGGAAACATATATGCTTTAAAGGGCATAGAAAATGATAAGGTAATCAAAAGCGAAATAAAGAGGCTGGCTGTTAAAAAAATTAATTTTGTGATTTTTGGAAAAAAGTGCTATAATTAATTAGTCATGCTATAGAAAAAATTAATGCCAGCATTTGGCAGAAAGGAGAATGAAAATGAAAATGAAAAAAGAAATTGAGGAATTAATAGGAGCATTAAATATTTTGGATAAGATTGATACTCCGTATGCTGATGAAAATGTATCACCAGAAGAATTACGGAAAAATCTAAGATATGGATTTGGCAACTTAAAAATAGATCTCCCAATACAGCTAGATGATGTTCTTAATGTAAAAATGGGAGAATTAGATAAGGGAGATCCAATTTTTGATTCTGTTATATGGGCAACAAGATTTATGATGCTATATTTTAATACTGATATAGTATTAGAAACTGACGAATTAGCAGAAGTATACAGATGTTGCAATTATGATCGAGATATAAAAAATGCTGAAAGATTTATATCAAATGTTACAGATGTATCTACATCTAAAAGAGGCAATTTGATTTATACAGCATTAAAAACACAAAATTTTTGGTATGAAGTGCAGGATATGTCAAAATTCAATCAATTAATCTTATTAAGATTAATTGATGAATTTACCATATTAGCAGGAATTACTAAAGAAGGAATCATAATAAGATCTAGAACAGGAAAAATGAAACTATCTTATAAGCAGTTAGAAGAAAGTCTAACTGACATTATCAGTATTTACAGTACTAAATTGTAATAGATGACGGTTTTTAAAAACAGAATCAGTCTAAAGCAGTTTATTCGGATTTTAATTCATTAATATTTAAGAAAGGAAAAGCGTAGTGGTTATATAAAAATTTATACCACTGCGTTTTTTGTTTTGCTCAATTATGAAATAAAAAGGTTCAATGTCGTCTTCAGTTATTAAAAAAATAATTTTATTCTAATTGTAAAAAAATTCTAAAATTATGTAGAAAAAGAGATTTTTATGATAAAATAGTTGCAGTTATGTGTTAAAAAATAGTATAAAGGAGAATGATCGTATGAAAAAAAGGTTTTTAGTTACATCTGCTGGTGGAACAGATCCATATACATTAACTGCAGGAACAAACGAATATAATGATGGTTCAATTTTATCTATATTAAGAAAAATGAAAAAAGACCAAAAACCAATAACAGACGTATATTTATATCTATCCTTAGAAATGGGAATCCGCGAATTTAGAAATCAAGTGTTTTCAAAATCTATTAAATCAATTGATGATTCTATAAACATAAAGATTTTCCCAGAAGGTATTTTAGAAGAAATACAAAATCTATTTGAGACAACTAATATCACTCAAGAATTCATTAATACTGCAGAAACAGAAGAATTAGAGAGAATGCGACAAAATGCAGAAAGAAACAATCAAGTCTTTAATGACGAACTTGCAAAAAGATCTATAAATGTAGACAGAGTTATTTTTAATAAAATTAAAGACGGGGCAAAGATTGCAATTGCTGCTGCAAATAAATTTGGTATATTTTATCCAGATTTTTATAAAATCATGGAAGCAATAAGAGAATGCCAAGAAAAAAAGAGTGAAGTATATATAAATGTATCTAGTGGAACGCCAGCAATAGAAATGGATTTAGACTTAATTTCTCTAACAGTAAATGATATACAACCTATAATTGTGCAAGTCTCTAATCCAACAGGAGCTTCGAATTCTAGAGGAAATAGAGTAAATGCAATAGCAAGTGATGAGGAATTAAAACAACTAAACGAAATAGAAGAAGCAAGAAGAAAAACTGAAGGTTATAAAGAAAGAGCTAAAATTGAAACAATGGAAAAAACTAGAAAATTAATACTTTTAGAAAGCTTAGAAGATAGTTTTGCAAAATATGATTATGCAGGTGTATATGATGCAATCGATTCCAACAAAGGAATAATTAAAAATCCATTAATAAAAAAATATGCTAGAAATTTATATTTTAGATATATTGGTGATGATGAAAAAGCAAGGTCAGCTGATATATTTTTAAATACAGACTATGGAAAAATAGAAAATTCAGAATTATATCCAATTTTTGATGATGAAGATTCTAATTTAACAGAAATATTAAAATTAAGAAGACTATTAGAAAGAATTAATATAATGCAAATTAAAGCTCAAAGAAAAGAAATAAATGATTGGCTCTTAATTACGCAAACAGTATTAGAATCTTTATATAAAAAATTAATTTACCATATATGTGGTCTAAATTTAGAAAATATATTAAATGATGAAGGCGGAATAGATAGAAATTTATTTGATTTAATAAATGCAAGCAATAACAAAAGATTTTCTCAATTAAGTTCGCTAATACCTGCTAATAACCAATATCATGAAAATTACTTGAATGCTGTAACAGAAATAAATATTTTAAACAATTGGTGGGAAAATCATGATACTAATAGAGACCTACAAGATACTATTAAAGTATTAGATATGATTCGTAAACAAAGAAATTTAACGGCACACACAGAAGCTTTTATAACTTACGAAATGTTAAACAGTAATTTTAGAGCTAGAATAGAAAAAGAAAACAACTGGAGGAATCGTAATAGAATGCAAGCATTAAGAGCAAATTCAGATGCCACACAAGAAACAATTAATAGAATTTTAGAAATTTTAAATGTAGTTGTTTCAGAACAATATAAGGAATATTTAAGTGCAAGCTTAAATGTATATGAAACAATTAAAAATAAAATATTAAATTTATTAGAAGAAGAAATAAGAACTCAGGATTAAAATTATTTATATTTAAAAATGCAATATAAAAAATGCAATAAAAAGGTTTATAGGTAGAACCAATTAAAAACCTAAATATCTAAACAAGGAATGATAAGCAATGGAAAATAAACCCGTAATTGCAATTTATGATGTAAGAGGAATACAAGATTACATTTTTAGAACAAACAAAGTAAAAGAGATAGTTGGAGCATCATTAATTGTAGACAATCTAGTAATAAGTGAATTTAAAAAAGCAATAAAAGATAATACTAGTATAAACGAAAATGAAGTTGTATTAAATTGGGAAGATAAAGCACCATTACAATTTGAAGATAATGAAACTATTAAAGTAGAAGTCTTATATTATGGTGGCGGAAATTTAGTAGTACTATTTAGAAATGAAGATTTAGCTAAAAATGTAAGTATTACTATGTCAAAAAATATTTTAAGAAATGCATATGGGCTTTCTCTTAACTATACATTTGTACCTAAAACAGAAAATTATCAGGAAGACTGGAGAACATTAAAATTAAAGCTATCAGAGATTAAAGCTACTACTCCATTAAATAAGCCAATGGGAATATTACCAATTGTACAATATGATAGGGTTACAGGACTTCCACTTTCTAAACAAATGTCTGAAGGAGATAGAACAGTAAAAGTAACATATGAAGCATATCAAAAAATAAATAAATATAATTCTGATAAAAACGATACACCATATGTAAAAGAATTTGACAAAATGAGAGCAAATGAAAGTGAAGGTTTAATTGCAATAGTACATATAGATGGTAACAGTATGGGGCAAAACATAGGTAAATTAATGCAAAATGCAAAAACATATAAAGAAGCAACAAGAGTAATGAGAGAAATTTCTTGTAATATACACCAAGTATTTGAAAAAGAAGCAATAGAAAAAGTAATAAGCAAAATGAATGATATATGTAAGAAACATGGTATAAGTAATTTAATAAAAGATGGAAAATATCCATTTAGAAAAATAATAAGTGCTGGTGATGATATTACATTTGTATGTAATGCACGTATAAGTTTAGATATAGTTAAAGAATATATAGAATCTATAAAATGTGGATATATGTATGAAAAACAATACCCATTTAGTGCATGTGCAGGAATTGCAATAGTTCATAGTCATTTCCCATTCTATAAAGGATATGAGATAGCAGAAGAATGTTGCAAAAATGCTAAGAAAAGAGCAAAATCAGAAAAAGGTATGGTAAATGGTAAAATAGGTAATTTTGTTGATTTCCAATATTGTTATGCAGGAATTACCTCGGATTTAGAAAGTATAAGAAAGAATAAGTATATAAATATCGAAGGATATAGTTTATTAAAAAGACCATATGGAATATTTAGTGAAGAAGAAAAGAAAAATCTTAATGAGGAACAAAAAGAGTTTGATATTGACATTCTTTATAGAGCATTAAATGATGTTAAAAATATTTCTAGAAACAAAGCAAAAAATTTAAGAGACATATATTATCAAACAAAGGCTGATATAGATACAGAAGTTAAGAAATTAAAGATGAAAAATAAGGCATTACCACTTAAAGAAATGTTTGATGCAAATAATACAGCTACATATTATGATGCATTAGAATTTTTAGATTTATATGCTGAAAAGAAAAACAATGAAGAGAATGAGGAGGAGGGAAAATAATGAAATATAAATTGCAGATACAGTTAAAAAGTGATTTATGTGCTTCTTCTGGAGATAGTTTCGGAAGTTTAATAGATAATGATGTATGTTATGACAAATATGGATTTCCATATATTCCTGCTAAAAGATTAAAAGGAATATTAAGAGAAGAAGCCGAAGAATACTGTGAGTGGTTTGATGAGCCAAAAAAAGAAGTATTAAAGCAATATATTAACGATATTTTTGGAGAAGAAGGAAAGAAGGATTCTGGTAAATTAAAAATAGATAATGCTTATATCAGATTATATCAAGAGAAAATCGAATCACTTGAAAATGTACCACAAAAATATAAGAAATATCTAATTCCTCAAAAAATATTACAAGTTTATACATATACTCGATTTCAAACAGCAATTAATGCCGAAACAGGAACTAGTAAAAATGATTCTTTAAGAACAACAAGAGTTGTAAAAAGAGATAATACATTTATTGCAGATGTAGATATAAATGCAAGTGAAGAAAAAATTAAGTTCCTAAAAAATGTAGTTAAATTAACTTCTCATATGGGATTAAATAGGACTAGAGGTTATGGAGAAATACAATGTAAGCTTTTATCTTTAGAAGAGATGCAGAAAGATCCTGGTTTAGGAACAGACTATATTCTAAGTAATTTAGTAGATGAAGTTGAAACAAAACAAATAGAAATTAATATGAATGATGACACAGAAGCTACTTTAAAAATATTATTAAAGGCAGAATCAGAACTAATGCTTTCTAAACAAAATGCAGAAGATTCTGAAAATTACATACCAGGAAGCAATATCTTAGGAAGTATAGCAAAAAAATACATAGAAGCAAATAATATAAATGATTTCGAGAAAATCCCTAATGAGTTTATAGAATTGTTTTTAAATGGTAGTGTTAAATATTCAAATGCTTATATAACAGATGAATCTAAAAAAGAATTTTATCCAATACCATTTAGTTATGCAAAAGTAAAAAATACTTCTGATCAATTTTATAATAAAATGTTTAATGTAGACGAAGAAGGTATACAATTATCATCTATTACAGGAAAATTTGTTACTTTAGATGATGATAACTATATAAAAGATGTAGAAATGTCAGAAAACTACCATCATCAAAGAGCGAAAGACAATAAGATTGGACGTGCATTACAAATAGAAGATGGAGGTTCACTATATCAATATAATGTAATTGGAGCAAATCAATACTTTTTAGCTAATATTACAGGTAAGGTAAAAGCTTTAAAAAAATTATTACCATATGTAAAAGAAAATGATGTTTTAAGAGTTGGTAAATCTAAAAATACAGAATATGGCAAGTTAAGAATTATAAATGTAGTACCAGAACAGGTAACAAAAGACCAGAAAGAATATAAAAAATTTGCTGTTATCTTAACATCAGATGTAGTTTTATTAGATAATGGAAAAGCAACTACAAATAAAGAAAAGCTTATAGAAAAGATTAAGAATATTGTAGGACAAGACATAGAATTGGAAAGAGCATTTATAAATTATACAAAAGTTTCTGGTTATAACATTATATGGAATTTACCAAAAGAACAAATGGAAGCATTTAAAGCAGGAAGTGTACTAGTATTTAATGCTATAAATTCAGTTACTGCTAAGGAAAACTATACAATAGGACAGAGAAGTGCAGAGGGATATGGAAATATAAAAATAATAGATATAGCTAATAAAACTGCAAAATTAGATTTAAAGGAAGAAAGCAAGAAACAATTAAATGATATTAATGATAATTCAAACAAAAAAATAGAAGTTGGTTTTATATATAGTACATTAAAAGAGTCAATTAAAAATTCAATATTAGATGAAACAGTAGGAAAAGCATTAGAAAATATTGAAAAAACAAATTATAGTCTAAATAATTCAACTATTGGAAGATTAATGCTTATGTTAGAACAATCAAAGACAGTAGTAGAATTTTTCGAGAATTTTGGAGCAATAAAAAATAGTGAAAAATTAGAAAAAGTAAAGAGATTATTAAACAATACACCAAAAGAATTCCAAGAATTACAAGCTGTTAAAGATTTAAATAATCTAAGAAAGCCAGGAACAAATGATGATTCAGAAAATAAAGTGAATTTGTCAGCTGAAGAAGTAGAAAAGTATACATTAGAATATATTAAACAATGTTTAATTCAAATTAAATTGAAAGGGGAGAAATAAAGATGATAAAAGAAAAAATATATTATATGTTAGAAATAGAAAATACTTCGCCTCTTTCTATTGGTGGAGGTATAGATGATGTTACAGATAGTGATATTTTGAAAGACCCTGAAGGAAATCCATTTATTCCAGCGACTACTTTAGCAGGAGTAATGTTACAATATTTAAATACGGAAGAGCAAAAAGTATTTGTTCCTAAAATTGCAATTAAAGCAAATAATAAAACAAAAGAGATTAACGTATTAAGTCCATTTTTTGTTTCTGATGCACAAATAACGAAAAATACAGGTGTTAGTATTAGAGATGGAATTAAAGTAGATGAAAATAAAATCACTATTGATGGTAATAAATATAATGTTGAAATATTAGAAGCTGGTTCTGAATTTACATTTAGAATGGAATTAACTGTAAGAGACAATGATGATTCAGCTAAAATGAAACAAATTGTGCAAAAACTATTAGCCAATATAAATGCTGGTAATATTTTAGTAGGTTCTAAAACAACAAGAGGTTTTGGAAAATTAAAAATAAAGCAAGTTTATGTAAAATGTTTTGATGCAAGTAATTTAACAGAATTAGTTAGTTTTAATAAATTTAATAAAGAACAATATGAAGAAGCTAAGATTACTTATACAGAAACAGATGATATATATGACACAATAGAAGTAAAATTAAAACAATTAGGTGGAATTAATATTCGTTCATATAGTGCTAAAAAAGATGATGTAGATTATAGATCTATATGTTCTAATGGAGTGCCAGTTATACCAGGAACTTCGTGGAGTGGTTTAATTAGAAGACAAGTTAATTACTATAATAATGAAATTTGTAAACAAGGTTTTACCAAAGGAAATATAGATGATTGGTTTGGATATGTTAAAGAAAGTAATGGAAGTTCTAAAGCATCATCTATTATTGTAGAAGAATCTGGAATAAGTAATTTTAAAACTTTTAGATTAACAAGAAATAAAATAGATAGATTTTCTGGAGGAAGTGCAGAATCTGCATTATATAGTGAAGAAATTGTATTTAATGGAGATACGTATTTAACTATAAAAGTAAAAAAAGAATTAAATGGACAAGACAATAAATATATTATAGGGTTAATAGCTTTAGTTATAAAAGATATTGCTAATGGACTTGTAGCTATTGGTGGACAAACAGCAATTGGAAGAGGATTATTTGAAGTTACAGATATTATTAAAAATGGTACAGAAATTGCATATGATAATTCTCAAAAAACAGCTGATAAAACTAAAAGTTTAGATGATATGATTGCTGAAATCTACAAAGTTGCGACAAGTAATAAATAAGGAGGGAAAGTTGTGGAAGCTAGGATTTTAAATATAATTAATGAACATAATATACAAAAAGCTTATGTTTTAGCATATTTTTATAACAAAGTATGTGTTGGTATATATGAAAATAATAAAATTATTTTTAATAAAGAAGTAGACTATAATTTATTAACTCAAATTAGAATTTTTAATAAAGATTTAGAAATTAGATTTGTTTTAAATGAGGAAACAAATGAATTTGATATATCTATAATAGATGACAATATTCCAAACCAAGGAATATTTGATGAAGCAATGTTTATTGCTGGAAATAAAATTGTAGGGAAAAATGATAAATTTACTACATTAAAGCAAACAGGTGGAGAAATACATATTCCTTTTAAGGTAAATGAGAATGAAGCAAGTAACGGATTAAGATTAATAGTAAGAAATTATTTTAATACAGATAAAAATGATCAAGTAGTAATTGAAAATTCTAGATTAGTAGATATTAGAATGAAAGAAGGTGAAAATTAATGCAAGATAATATGAATCAACCCAAAAGAAGTAATATAGATACTAGTGAAAATTATATAAATCCATACAATTTTATATCTTTAGAAAAAACAGGATGTAAAAGAAAAAATAAATCAGAATATGATGGAGATTTAACTGGTTATATAGAATGTACTTTGACTACAAAAACACCAATTATAATTCCAGATACTAGAGAAGAAATAATAAAAAAGGAAGAATTAAATAAGGGAGATTTTAAAAGCTATATTTTTAGTAGTTATGATGAATTTATTCCTGGAACAAATATTATTTCACCAGTTATACCAGGAAGTGAAATAAGGGGAATGTTAAGAAGTGATTTTGAGACTTTTACAAATTCTTGTCTTTCTACAGTAAAAAAAGATAAAAGCTTCATTTCTAGAACTAAAGATGCGAAAACACCTGGAGTTTTGAAAAAGGATGAAAATGGTAATTGGAAATTATATGAAGCAACAAGATATCAACTTCATACAACTCGTAAAGTAAAAGGTCTTCCAGAAGTAAGAAAAGCTCAAGCTAACGAAGATGCAATATATATGGTAAATAATAAAAATAGAATAAAATATGAAGATAATAAAAGTGTATTACCAAAAGAAATAACAAATGATTTAAAAACAGGTGATACAGTACATTTTAAAACTAGAAGGGTAATAGATAGAATACCAGATAGGAAAGATCCAACAAATCGTGAAAAAGATAAAATAATAGAAAGAGATATAGCAAATGAATTAATTGGTGAAGGTGGAAAAACTGGAATACTATTTATTGGAGAACTTGGAGTAAAGAAATCTGGTGCTACTATTCACGATAGTATATTTGTTATAAAAAAAGATAATGAAGGAAATGAAAAGGAAGTTCATGCAAAAGATTTAAATACTAGTGTAAAAAAATTAATAGAAATATTTGAAATGTACAATGATACAGCATTTAATAAAGTAAAAGATAAAGATATAACTTGGTATGATGGGTATGATATTGATAATGCAAAAGAATTACCAGTATGGTATAGTAGTAAATTAGATAAAAAGGGTAGAACATATCTTTCTTTAGCACAAGTAGGTAAAGAAGCATATCATAGAACTTTAAATGAACTTTTAAATGTTACTGGTAAAGCAGAAGAATCTTATATGCCTTGTATAGATGCTACTAAACCATGTCCAACTTGTGGAATATTTGGTTTTGTTAATGATGACGAAAAAACAGATGTTAAAATAGAAAAGAAGGCAGTATCTAGTAAAATTAGAGTAGCTGATGCAACATATATTGGAACAGAAAATCCATATGCAAAGCCTAAAATAATAAAAGAACTTGCATCTCCACATATTTCTAATACATTATTTTATTCATTGTATTTAACGAATGAAGATTTATTAAATATGAAAGACAATGTGGACTGGAATTATGATTTTGAGTTTAATAATGATGGATCACATGTAATAAAAAATATTACAATAAGGGGAAGAAAAGCATACTGGCATCATATACCAGATGAAAATAGTTTTACTGAAGAGAAAACACAAAGAAACTGCGAAATTACTCCTGTAAAATCTAATTGTGATTTTAAGTTTAAAATTTATTTTGAAAATATGAATGAAGAATATTTAAAGAAATTGATAGCTGTTATTAATTTGGACTATGTACCTAATAATAATGTTACATTTGAAGGAAAGCCTTATTATGAGTTATGTCATAAGATTGGAAAAGCAAAACCACTAGGATATGGAAGCGTAAAAATAAAAGTTGATAATGTAAAAATTAGGAATTTAAGCTTTGATAATAATACTGTTACATATAATATAGAAAATTATGATAAGTTAGATAGAATTGATTTGAATAATCAATTTGATATGCAATCAACTTCAATGCAAGAAGCTATTAGAATTTATAATTTTAATTATTTAAAAGCCAATTATTCAGATTCTAAAATCACTTATCCTTTAGCATCTTCTAATGATAATGGTAAGATTACAGTTGGTAGTCATTTCTGGTTTGTAGACAATAAGAGTACTAGTATGAAGAAGCCATATGTATTAATGGTATTACCTCAAATTTTAGAAGGTAGTGAGAGATTACTTGGAATTAATGGTCTAAATGAAAAAGAGAAAAAAGTAATAATGAGAAATGGTAATAAAGTAATTATAGATGGTTTGAAATTACCTAAATATCAGACTTTTAAGGAAAAGAAAAACAATAGACCTAATAATAAACCATTTAAAAATTTTAATAATAAGAATTTTAGAAGATAAAATTTTAATTAAGTAAATATAATAAAAAATAACTGTGGTAAGGAATATGAATTTTATCACAGTTGTTTTTTGTTTACTTAAATTTATTATGAAGTTAAATGAAATTAATATAAAACCACACTAAAACATTTGTACTTTTAGTGTGGTTTTATAAATTTTGCTATTGCTTATTTTAATCTCTAATGAGTAATGTAAAACGTACTTGTAGCTCCATTTGCTGCTATAGGAATAATGTTTATAGTTTCAAACCTCTAATGAGTAATGTAAAACAAAAATATGAAAGAAATTATTATTAACAACAAAAACCTGTTTCAAACCTCTAATGAGTAATGTAAAACTAGAGTAGCTTTATTAATGCTGTTCATTATGTGGAGTTTCAAACCTCTAATGAGTAATGTAAAACAATATAATTAATAAAATAAAAACACATTGGATCGCGTTTCAAACCTCTAATGAGTAATGTAAAACTCCATCTAGACATGAATCAAACGGTATAGGTTTTGTTTCAAACCTCTAATGAGTAATGTAAAACTTAATAAGGAAAGGGAGGATTTACGATGAGTAGATGTTTCAAACCTCTAATGAGTAATGTAAAACAAAAAAGAGAAAGGTGATTTAAAATGAAAAAAAAGTTTCAAACCTCTAATGAGTAATGTAAAACTACATAAATATGTAATATGTATATCATTAAAAAATAAAAAAATCAATAAAAAAAACGAAAAAATCTAAAAAAGTACGTCGAACTAAAAAAATAAAATTGACAGAATATGCTAAAAATAAGTATTTTTAATAAAATAGAAAAATTAAGGGTAGATCGACGTACTTTTTATGATAAAATATAGTAAAAAAACAGAATTTTGATGCTAAAAAATCAATACAATCTTAGAGCATCAATGAATAGAAATCGACGTACTTTTTACAATAAGAGGTGAATTTTTATGATAACAATTAATGAAATTTTAGGAAAGAAAAATGTAAAATTTGTAATGGATGATTTGTATAAAAAAAGTTATAATAAAAAACTCTATCTTGAATTTCAGAAATACTATGAAAATAATAAAGAATTATTAAAACAACAAATCATAAAAAATGAGTATGAACCAGAAGAGATATCTTTAAAAGAAATAATCAATTATAAGGGAAAAAGGAGATTAGTTTCTTTAATGAGTATAAAGGATAAATTCATATCTAAGTTAATCTTAAGAGTATTAGAAAAATATATCACTCCTTGTTTTTCTAAAAATTCATTTGCATATCAAAAAGGAAAAGGTACAACAAAGGCAATTATTAAAATTAAACAATATGTTGAAAATGGAAGCTTATTAGTAGGTAAAATAGATATTAAAGATTATTTTGATAGTATAAATCATGAAAAATTATTAGGTATTTTAAAAGATTTTAAAATAGAAAATAATATAATTGAATTGATTAACAAATTTATAAAATGTAGGGTAAATTATGATTTTTCTACATATACAAAAACAAATGGAATAATTCAAGGAAATCCATTAAGTAGTATATTAAGTAATATGTATTTAGATAGACTTGACAAAGAACTAGACGCTCTTAATATAAAATTTATTAGATATTGTGATGATATAAATGTTTTTGGAAAAAATAAACAAGAAGTTAATAATAATTTAAGATTAATAGAAAAGAAATTGAATAATGAATATTCTTTGAGAATAAATAAAGAGAAGTCAGAGATTATTAACGTTTTTAATACAAAATTCCTAGGATATAGATTAATAAAAAACAAAAGTGGAATTGAGATAATAAGAACTTCTAAAAAAATGCAATATACAAATAGATGGAGAACAAGTACATTAGAAAAAATTAATAATGAGTTTCATATAGTTAACGAAGGTATATTAAGTCAAAGTGAATATACAATTTTATTCGAAAATAAAAATAAAAAAGTTTTTATCCCAATTGAAGCTTCTAAAATAATCAATATTTATTCAAATGTTATAATTAACTCAAATTTTTTTTATTTAATAAATAATAAAAATATAATTGTTAATTTTTTTGATAAACATAATCGATATATTGGAAAATTTATACCGAATAATACAAGAAAATCTAGCTTACTTTTATTAAAACAAGTGGCGATATATAATAATCCAAATACAAGACTTAATATGGCAAAATGTATTTTAAAATCAGAAATATATAATCAAAAATCTAATTTAAAATATTATAATAGAAGATATAATTGTCATATTGAAAAAAAGATTAAAATGATTGAAGATTTAGAAAATGAAATAGCAGAAATACAAGAAAACGAAAAATTGCTATTACTTGAAGCAAGGATTAAGGGAATTTATTATTCATGTTTTAATGATATTTTGCAAAATTCAGAATTTAAATTTATTAAAAGATCAAAAAGGCCTCCACAAGATCCTATAAATGCGCTTATTAGTTTTGGCAATACCTTGTTATATAATTACATTGCAAAAGAGATATATAAAACTAAATTAGATATTCGAATAGCTTATTTACATTCTAGTAATAATAGATATGAAAGTTTAAACTTGGATTTAGCAGATATATTTAAACCTATTATAGTTGATAAAATTATTTTTACTTTGATAAATAAAAAAATAATAAATTCTAAATTTCATTTTGAAAAAATAAATTATGGAGTGTATTTAAATACAGAAGGCAGAAATATTGTTGTTAATGAATTTTATAAAAAAATTAGAGATATAACTACAATAGGAAAAAATAAAATGAGTTATGAAAAAATTATAAGAAAGGAAATTTACAAGCTCATTAATTCAATTAATAATGACGAAAGATTTAGAGCTTTTAAATATTATTAAAAAATATGAATGTTATTTTAGTATATGATGTTAGCCATAAAAGAGTAAATAAAATAATGAAGATATGTAGAAAATATTTAATTAGAGTTCAAAATTCTGTTTTTGAAGGTACTATAACTGAAAGCAAATTAAAAAAATTAAAAGATGAAATTAAAAGAAATATAGACTGTAGACAAGATAAAATTTGTATTTATATATTAGGTTCTTTAAAATATATAAAGAAAGAAGAAATAGGATGTATTAATGAGCAAGATAATTTTATTTGAGATTTAAATGATTAAGTTAATATAAAAAAATTTGATTATAGATAATGTAAATGCGTAATTAATGATTTCAATTATGAATTAATTTTATCTGGTAAGCTATGATTGAGTAAATATAATAAAAAATAACTGTGGTAAGGAATATGAATTTTATCACAGTTGTTTTTTGTTTACTTAAATTTATTATGAAGTTAAATGAAATTAATATAAAACCACACTAAAACATTGGTACTTTTAGTGTGGTTTTATAAATTTTGCTATTGCTTATTTTAACCTCTAATGAGTAATGTAAAACAAACAAGAAAAAAACTATTAAAATTAAGTGGGAAAATATTAGTTTCAAACCTCTAATGAGTAATGTAAAACTACATAAATATGTAATATGTATATCATTAAAAAATAAAAAAATCAATAAAAAAGACAAAAATATAAAAAGCACGTCAATCTCTAAATATAAAATCCATAAAATAAGATAAATATATCAAAATCTTAGGAAAACAAATTATAGATTAACGCACTCTTTAGTTTAATTTATTCATCAATAATATTTAAAAGTCCAAAACCTTGAGAATTTCTAGAACCTAAACCGACATTATAAATAAAAGTTAAATATTCGGGTTCACTATCTATATAAAACTTACCATTCCAAGCATTAATATAAATACCTTTAAACTTTGTAACACATTTATCTCTATAAGAAACATCAGCTACAACAATATCTAAATCAGCATTAGGAGTATTATTATAATAAGTTTGATATTTCTTGTAAAAATTATTATTTATATAAGTTATAAAATCATTATCCATAGGGGATAAATAGCAAGTAGTTTTATCATCTGTCTTTTTAATAGATACAATAGGAGATAAAGTTTGTACATAAATACTATTAGTAGTTATTACTTTATCTTCGATTTTTAAATCTGGTTTAATAATTCTATCTTTAAAGCGTATACCATTTTTTAAGAGCCCTTCGTAAACAAGATGAATAAAATAGGAATCAACACTTCTAACCTCAAAAAACATTCTATCGGTAAAATATATTTGCTTATTTTGTATATAATATTTGCCAATAATTTTACTAAAAGAAAATAATTTAAATTTATTATTTAACTCACTTGAATTTGTTCTTCCGTTATCATGTAACTTTTGTGTAAAAGACTTATTAGAAGAACTAGCCGCTGTATAAATAATTCCTTGTAATATGTGATTATAATTAATTGGTAAAACAAGTGGTTCGTCTAAATTTATAAATACTTTTAATTGCATAAAAATGTTCCTTTCTATGTAAAATACATTTAAAGATATATATCATCAAAATACAAAAAAATCAACTAATATACAATGATAAGGGCATAAAGAAAATTAAATGTGATTTTTCTGTGTGTTATATTGACAATTTACAATGTAAAAAAATAAAATATAGGTGAAAAATTGTTACTGCAAAAGAAAAAAATAAAATAACTTAATAATAATAGATCTTAAAAGCAGTAGCTAATGATACTGTTTTTTTATTATAAATGGATGGTGAGTTTAATGAATAATGAAACATTACAATCAATTCTAAAAATAGATGATAAAGCAAAAGATAATGTAAAATTAATTGAAGAAAAAAATAAAGAAGTAGAAAAATATATAAAACAGGAAATAGCTGTGAAAGAAGCAGCTTTAGAAGCAAGTTATAAAGAAAAAATTATAAAATTAGAACAAGAATATGAAAATAAATTTAAAGAGACAAAAGAAAATTTAGAATTAGAAACAAAAAACAAAATAGAAAATAATAAAAAAATATTCGAAAGTAATAAATATCAAAAAATAGATGAAATAGTGGCAAATATAATAAAAATATAAATACTTGTAAAGATAGGAGATTAAAAAATGAAAACATTTAATAATCCTAGTATAAATGCCAAATTAAAAGCGATGTATTCTAAAAAATTAAAAAAAGAAGATTTAGAAGATTTAATGAAGCAAAATCATATAAGAGATGCAATAATATTATTAAAATCAAAAATAGATAATTTAGAAGATTTATCTAATGAGGCTAAAAGATTAGAATTAGAAAATGCATTAGACAACATAATAATAATGGATATAAAAAAGATAAACCAATATTTGCGTGGGAATAATAAAAAGATTTGGCAAAAATATATTCTAAAATATAAAATAGATACAATAAAAAAGATTTATGAGAATCTAATTTCACAAGAAAATATAAATATAGAAAATGCAATTTGGACAAACATGTTATTTGAAGATCTAAAACCATTACTTAATACTACAAGTCAGGAAGAATTTATAGAACAAATACCAAATGTAAAAATAAAAGGAATATTTCAAACAAGTAAAAATAATTTTGAATTAGAAAACAGTTTAGATAAATATTATTTAGAAAGTTTTCTACAAGAAGTGAAAGGAAAAAATAAAGATATAGAAGATATTTTAAAATTTAAAATTGATCTTTTAAATATACTTTGGACGTATAGATGTAAAAAATATTATGGGATTGTAGATGAAAACATTTTAATTAATAGTTTTTCCAAAATAGATATAAATACAATAAGAGAGGTAGAAAAAATAACGTCAATAGAAGAATTAAAACAAATATTAAGTAGCACAGTATATAAAGATATAATAAAAAATGATGTGGAAAAAGATTTAAAAAGAGCTTTATACAAAAAAAGTAAAAGAAACTTTAGAAAAGATATATTAAATTTAAATACAGTTATTAGTTATTTTGATATGATAGAAATAGAAAAAGAAAACATTATAACTATTATAGAAGGTATACGATATAAATTAAAACGGAGAAATAATACAAAAAAAGATTATAATTTAAACAAAAGAGGTGGAGAATTTTGGCAATAGAAAGAATGAAATTTTTAAGTATGACAGGGGACGAAAGAAACTTAGACTTTGTTATTGCTAATAATTTAATAGGAAGTGGCTTTCAACCTGAAAATGCCTTAAAAGTTTTAGAAAAAGGCTGGAAAGTAACATATTTTCCTTATGATTCTACAATTAAAGAATATATAAAGAAAGCACAAAATTTATTAAATAAAATGGAAATACCATATGTAAAAAAGCAAGTAGAATTAAAAGAAAATCTAAATGAACTTAAAGAAAAAATAGATAATGTAGAACAAGAGATAAATTCAATATATTCAGAAATAGAAGAAAATGAAAACCAAATACGAAAATTAGAAGATAGTATTGTTCCAATAAAACATTTAAAGAATATTTCAATAGATTTAGAAAAATTATATGATTTAAAATATATGAAATTTAGATTTGGAAAGATGTCATTAGAAAATTTTGAACAGCTAAATAATGAACTTTCCGACATAGAAGCTATTACATTAGAATTAGAAAAAACAGATCAAGAAGTATGGCTAATATATTTTACCCCAGAAAAGTTGTCAGAAAAAATAGATAGTTATTTTAAAGTTATGAAATTTGAAAGAATATGGCTTCCAAAAGAAATTACAGGTAAGCCATCAGATGTGCTAAAACAAGTAGAAAACTATATATCAGATACAAAAAATAAGAATGCTAATTTAAAAGCAAAACTTTCAGAAAAAAGAGAAATGAATGGAAGAGAAATATTAGATGATTTATCGCAACTAGAATTATTAGAAAAGATTAATAAAGTAAAAAAATATATGGCACATGATAATAAAGGTTCATTTTATATTGTAGGATGGATACCAAAAGATAATTTGGAGACTTTAATACCAAAGCTAAAAAGAGATAATGTTGAATATGTAATAAAAAATCATGATGAAGTAATAAGTACTCCGCCAACAAAATTAAAAAATGGCAAATTAATAAAACCATTTGAATCAATAGTAAAAATGTATGGAACACCAAATTATACAGAAATGGATCCAACTTTATTTGTAGCAATTACAGCATTTTTTATGTTTGGTTTTATGTTTGGCGATGTAGGACAAGGTTTAGTAATTGGTATAATTGGTGCAATTTTAATGAAAAGAAAAAGTAGTTTGGGGCCAGTACTACTTGCAGGAGGAATATCAGCAATTATATTTGGATTTATATATGGAAGTGTATTTGGAAATGAGAATATAATTAAAGGAATTGTACCAAGTCCTATGGATAATATTACTAATATGCTAGTTATGGGAATTGCAAGTGGAGCAATATTAATAATTATTGCAATGATATTTAATATAAAAAATGGAATAAAAAATAAAGATGTAGGTAAGGTTTTATTCGATAAAAATGGACTGGCAGGTTTGGTGTTTTATATAGTAATTCTAGCATTAATAGTTGGTTTATTAATGAATGGAAAGATGTATTTAAGCCTAACTCTTAGTGTAATATTAATTGTAGTTACATTACTTTTAATTCTATTTAAAGATAATATAAAGAGTTTATTAAATAAAAACAAAAATAAACAAAAGGTTTCTATTATAGAAAAAATATTTGAGATTATAGAGATGTTAATAAGTATGGCAAGTAATACAATTTCGTTTGTAAGACTTGCGGCATTTGCCATAAACCATGTTGGTTTATGTATGGCAGTATATATTTTAGCAAATATGTTTAGCGGGGCAGGAAGCTTAGTAGTCACAATAATAGGAAATATTATAGTTATTGCATTAGAGGGCTTAATTGTTGCAATACAAGTTTTAAGATTGGAATATTATGAATTATTTAGTAGATTTTATACAGGTGATGGAAAAGAATATGTTCCAATAGAAGAACAAAAGTAAAAATAAATATGAAAGGAAAGTTTTGATATGAAAAAGAGATTTTTTAATATGATAATTATTTTAGCAATAATAATAGGAGCTGTAAGTGGTAGTGCAGTATATGCTTCTGAAAGCAATAAAACAAATTCTACGTCAGTTACTAATAATACAGTTGGTAATCAAATTAATTCAACTGTTTTAGCAGAAGATATTACTCCTACAAATGCTGAAGAAACAGTAAACACAACAACTACAACTAATGAAGAGAGTAAAGATAAGGGCTTATCAAATCATGATATTGGTTTATTAGCAGCAGCATTAGCAACAGGTTTAGGATGTATTGGTGCTGGTATAGCAGTTGCTATGGTTGCTTCAAGTGCAATTGGAGCAATTAGCGAGAATCCATCATTGCTTGGTAAAACAATAATTTTCGCAGGATTAGCTGAAGGTATAGCAATTTATGGATTAATTATCTCTATAATGATATTAAATAAAATATAAAGGAAGAGTTTAATTGAAGATTGTAGGAATTTTTGATAAAAGAGAAGAACAAGTAGGTTTTAGATTAGCAGGTATAGAAACAAACATAATAAAATCTAAAGAAGAACTTACTAATAAATTAAATAGTATAAATAATAGTAAAGATATTGGTATTTTAGTAATAAATAATAACATATTTAATTTAATGCCAGACGAATTTAAAAAAATAGAAAAAAGACAATTACCTTTATTGTTAAAAATAGATTAAGGAGAGTATTAACTTGGAATTAGGTGAAAAATTAAAAAAATTCGAAGAAGCTTGCATAGAAATGGCTAATAATGATAAACAAAATTTGACCAAAGAGTTAAATGAAAAAGCTAATGATCGCATAGAAAAAGAAGTAGCTATTTTTAAACAAAAATTAGAGAATAAATTAAATAAAGAAAAAATAAGATTGGAAAAAGATTATAATAAAAAAATTATAGATTTAAACTTCTCTGCCAAAAAAGAATTATTAAATGAATATAATTATGAGATTGATGAGTTGTTTAATTGTTGTAAAAAGAAATTGATTGAATTTACAAATACACAAGAATATAAAAAAGTTCTTAATAATATGTTTTTAGAAGCAATGAAAAATTTAGAAGACAAGAAAGATTTAACTATTTACATAGTTAAAAACGATAAAGACAAAATTGATTTTTCAGCTTATGGAAAATTGGAAATTTTAGAGGATAGTTATATAGGTGGAGTTAAATTACAAAGCAAAAATATATTAGTTGATAATACAATTTTAACTAATTTAAAGGAGAAAATATATGGAACCAAAGAGAGTAACTAAAATAAATGGGCCTGTAATAGTTGCAACAGGTGAAGAAGATATTGCAATGCATGATATGGTTTATATAGGTAAAGATAAACTTATGGGAGAAGTAATAAAACTAGAAGGAAAATCTGCAACAATACAAGTTTATGAAGATACATCTGGTATGCATATTGGTGAAGAAGTAATAAGTACAGCAGGTCCATTATCTTTAAGTTTAGGACCAGGTTTAATAGGTAGTGTATTTGATGGGATTCAAAGACCATTAAACAGATTAGAAGAAGAATCAGGATATTTTATAAAAAAAGGTATACAAGTAAGTAATTTGGATGAAAATAAGAAATGGCACTTTGTTCCAACTGTAAAAGTAGGAGATATAGTTATATATAATTCTATTATAGGTACTGTAAAAGAAACAGAAAGTATTACACATAAAATAATGTATTCAAATTTTAAGCAAGCAAAGATAATCGAAATTGTAACAGAAGGAGACTATTCTATAACAGATGTAATTGCAAGAGTGAAAACTGATGATGGTAATATAATAGAAATAACTATGGTACAAAAGTGGGCTGTAAGAAAACAAAGACCATATACAGAAAGATTACAAGCAAATATTCCTTTATTAACAGGACAAAGAGTTATAGATTCTATTTTTCCAATCAGTAAAGGTGGAACAGCTACAATTCCAGGAGGATTCGGAACTGGAAAAACAATGTTACAACATCAATTAGCAAAATGGTGTGATGCAGATATAATTGTATATATTGGCTGTGGTGAAAGAGGAAATGAGATGACGCAAGTCTTAGAAGATTTTCCAAAACTTACAGATCCAAGAACAGGAAGACCTTTAATGGAAAGAACAGTACTTATTGCCAATACATCTAATATGCCGGTTGCAGCAAGGGAAACATCAATATATACAGGTATAACAATTGCAGAATATTATAGAGATATGGGATATCAAGTTGCCATTATGGCAGATTCTACTTCTAGATGGGCAGAAGCATTAAGAGAAATATCTGGAAGACTAGAAGAAATGCCAGCAGAAGAAGGTTTTCCTTCTTATTTACCATCAAGACTGTCTGAATTTTATGGTAGAGCAGGAAGAACTTTAAATAATAATGGTACAGAAGGTTCAGTAACAATTATAGGAGCAGTTTCACCACAAGGCTCAGATTTTTCAGAACCTGTTACTCAAAATACAAGAAGATTTGTGCATGTATTTTGGGGGTTAGACAGAGATTTAGCCTATTCTAGGCATTACCCAGCAATTAATTGGATGATAAGTTATAGTGAATACATGCCAAATTTAGAAGACTGGTACGAAAAAAACACAGAAGAGGATTTCTTAGATTATAGAGCAAAGATAATTAAACTTTTAAATGAAGAAAATGAACTTCAAGAAATTGCAAAGGTTGTTGGACAAGATGTATTATCAGATTCAAAAAAATTAATATTAGAGATTTGCAAATGTGTAAGAGAGGGATTTTTACAACAAAATGCAAATTCTGAAATTGACACATATGTACCTTTATTAAAGCAATATAAAATGATGAAAATAGTAGTAGATGTATATGAATCAGCAAATGAATTAATCGAAAATGGAACTCCGATGTCTGAAATAAAGAAAATAGGATTTTTTGAAGAATATCCAAGAATAAAAAATGAAATATCAAATATAGAAATGGCAAAAATAGATGAATTGGAAGAAAAGTATATAAATGAATTAAATAAAATACAAGAAGAATATAAAGAGTTCTTTAAGAAGGGATGATAAATTAGTGAATATACAATACATTCGGATTGGAATCAATTAATGGTCCTATTGTTTATATAAAAACACCAAAGAATATTGCATATAATGAACAAGTAGAACTAATATTAAAAAATGGTGAATCAAGGATAGGAAATGTTATTTCTATGGACGAAAATATTACAGCCATACAAGTATATGAAGGTACTAATGGCATAAATTTAGATAGTACTAAAACAATATTAAAAGGAAAATCTTTAAGTATAAAACTTTCCGAAGATGTGCTAGGTAGAGTTTTTGATGGTACAGGTAGACCAATTGATGGGTTAGGTGAGATAAATTCAAACATAGAAAGAGATATTAATGGAAGTAGTATAAATCCCGTTTCTAGGGAATATCCACGTAATTATATAGAAACTGGAATATCTAGTATAGATGGATTAATGACTTTAATTAGGGGACAAAAATTACCTATATTTTCTGGAAGTGGAATTAATCATAATGAACTTGCTAATAAAATTATTAAAGATTCGAATATAGGTAACGAGGAAAAGTTTGCTATTTGTTTTGGATTGATGGGAGCAGAATTTGAAACAGCAGAATATTTTAAAAACAATTTAAAAGAAAATGGAACTTTATCTAAAGTTGTAATGTTTCAAAATCTTTCTAATGATCCAAGTATAGAAAGACTTTTAACTCCAAAAGTAACTTTAACTTGTGCTGAATATTTAGCGTTTGATTTAGGCTATCATGTTTTAGTTATTTTAACAGATATGACTGCATATGCAGAAAGCTTAAGAGAAGTGTCTACCTTAAAAGGAGAAATACCAAGCAGAAAAGGATATCCAGGATATTTATATAGTGATTTGGCATCTATTTATGAAAGAGCTGGAATGATAAGAGGTAAAGAAGGTTCTATTACAGAAATTCCAATTTTAACTATGCCAAATGATGATATATCTCATCCGATACCAGATTTAACAGGATATATAACAGAAGGACAAATTGTATTATCAAGAGATTTATATCAAAAAGGGATAACACCACCTGTTGATATTTTAAATTCATTATCAAGATTAATGAAAGATGGAATAGGTGAAAAATATACCAGAAAAGATCATAGTAAAATATCTGACCAAATATTTGCATCATATTCAAAAGCACAAGATGTAAGGGCTTTAGAAAAAGTTTTAGGTGAAAGTGACTTAAATGAATTAGATAGAAAGTACTTGGAATTTGCAGATAAATTTGAAGAAAGATTTTTAAAACAAGGAACAGATGAAAGACGAGATATAAACCAAACTCTAGATTTAGCTTTAGAAATACTAAATATTTTACCAAAAGAAGAATTAAATAAATTATAATGGAGGCAACCATGAGTGATATTCTTCCAACTAAAAGTAATTTAATAAAATTAAAAAAGACAATTACTTTGTCTAAGCAAGGTCAAGAATTATTAGAAAAGAAGAAATATATTTTAATAAAGGAAAAAGAAAAATATTATAGTAAAAAGAAAAAAATAGAAGAAAATTTTAACGAACAATATAAAAAGGCTTTTTATATGTTGCAAAATGCTAATGTGGATATTGGAATTAGTAAAGTAAACAATATTGCTTACGATATAAATATTGATAATAAATTGGACATAAAATATAAAACTGTAATGGGAGTAGAAATTCCAATAGTTTCTTATGAAAACAAGAAGATACCAGATTTAACATTTGGCTTATTAGGAACAACAATAACTTTAGATGAAGCGATAGTTGAATTTCAAAAGTTAAAAGAAATACTAATAGATTTAGCACAAATAAAAACTACATTACAAAGATTAGATGAAGCTATACAAAAAGTACAAAAACGTTCAAATTCTTTAAAAGATATAATTATACCGAATTATATAAAACAACAAAAGACGATTCAAGAAACATTAGATGAACGTGATAGAGAAGAATTTACAAGATTAAAAGTTATAAAAAAATAGGGATTTAGGGACGTTCTGGACTGCGGAAATTTTTGCCACAGCGTCCCTATTTGAAATTAATG
>CAKNPW010000010.1 GCA_930990555.1 uncultured Clostridium sp.
AAATGGGGACGCTTGGGAATGGGGTGTGGTATTTTCGTTCCGCTGTCCATTCCTTTTTTCCCTATTTTTAGTTATTTAATTTTAGAACTAAAACTAAATAGTATCTTTTTGTAAGTAATCAATTTTTGAGGAATACCATTAATTAAGTTATGAATTTAAATTATAGTAATATCAAGCATTTTAAGAGAAATGTGAAAGTTTTGTAAATTTTAGCACTCTACTATTGACTTTGCTAAAATTAGATATATAATATATTTGTAAAAAGTTAAAAGACTTTTACATATGTGTTACCTAAGCAAAAGGGTGTCAACACATAAAATAATAAGAAGAAAGAGGAGACGATTATTATGATGATGATACCAAGAAGAAATGATTTTGATTTATTTGATGAGATGTTTAGTGACCCATTTTTTACAGGATCAGAAAACAAAGTGATGAAAACAGATATTAAGGAGAAAAAGGACAAATATGTAATTGACATGGATCTACCTGGATATGAAAAGAATGATATTAAAATTGACATTCAAGATGGTTATTTAACAGTTCATGCAAATGTAAACAAAGCTGAAACAGAAAAAGATGAAGGTAAGTATGTACGTAAAGAAAGATATGTTGGAGAATGTTCAAGAAGCTTTTATGTAGGCGATAACGTAACAGAGGAAGATATAAAAGCAAAATTTAAAAATGGTATATTAACACTAGAGGTTAATAAAAAAGATGAAACTAAAGAGCTTCCAGACAAGAAATATATAGATATTGAATAATTTTATAAAGGCATCTAAACTGAAAAGTTTAGGTGCTTTTTCGTTAATGGGTAAAAAATATGTAATAAATGAAAAATTATATAAATTTTATTGAATTAAATAATTTCTTGTGATATTAATATAGTTAGATTACATTAAATTTTTAAACTAATTATAAACTACCAGAAATGATGTATCTAATCGAAATAAAATTTTTACAAAAGCAGAAAAGGAGAAAAAAATGTTATCAAGACCACAATATTTATATCAAGCTAAATTAATAATCGATTGTTTCCCAAAAGAAGATTATGATTCAATTCCAAAAGAAACTATAAAATATATTGAAGATAATATGCAGATTGATTCTAATATCGTAATAAATCCAGAGCTTTCACTAGAGGAACAAAATATAGATCCACAAACATGGCAATTTTTACAAAATATTGCAGATAATGTTAGTGATAATGAATTTTATGAAGAATATAAAAAAGAAATTAATGAGTATGTTAATGTAATTAATGAACAAAATAAAGGGCTTAAGGCAAGAATTGATAATATAAATTTAAACAATGACGTTTTAAAATTAAAAAAAGAAAATCAAAAATTACCTAAAGCGAAAGAATTAATTTATGGATATCAACAGGTAATTGCAAACAAAGATGAAAAAATTAAAGAGTTAGAGCAAGAATGTAATTCTTTAAAAGAAATGTTAAATAGAATTCCTAAATTTATAAAAATGCTATTTTTAAGAAATAAAAAAGTCAAACTTCTAAGGGAAAAAAATAATGAATAATTGGAGGTATATATGAGGAAAAATGACAAACAAAGATTATGGTTCTGCTCCGATTATGGCTTAGAAAATAAATGTATAATAAAAAGATTAGGCGAGAATGAAGAAAAATACTATATAGTAACACATGATAAAGAAACTAAATGGGGAAATATAACACCACTTTTTCAAAGAAAAATAATGAGAGAATCTTTAAAAGGAAGTGTTATATATGGTATAGGGGTTAACGGAACATTACCTGGAGCTAATATAGCAAATTTAGACATAGAAAGTGAAAATAATGAAAAAAATATATCTGTATTAGAACAAGTTAGTGGAATAATTGGAAAAAGAATGAGTCTAGATGAACAATTCGTAGCAGCATATGCTAGTAACGGAATATTTGGAATTAATGCAACAGCAAAAAAATTAAGAATTAGCGAAAATGAAGCAGAAAATATTACTGAAAATATATTAATAAGGAATCACCAAGCAATTGGTGTTTCTATGGAACAAGAAGCAGAACTGGCTAAAAAGATAAATTTATCAATGAAAAAAACGAAAATTGATTATGATACTACAGTAGCAATAGATAATTTATTAAATAGTGAAGATGAGTTAGTAAGAAATTAAAATTTTATTAATATACAAGAAATAATATCTAATATATAAAGTATTAATTAATATTGTAAAAGAGGGTGAGAAAATGGCTGAAAAAAATCCAAAAGATGAAAAAAATGATGAATATATTATTTCAGAGGATAGTGTGGAAAATGCTGTAAATAGTGCATTATCTCAATTTTCAGAAGGAGAAATAGTAAAGAATGGAAGAAAGCCTAATTTTTATACTTTAAAGATGTTTAAAAAAAATATAGGAGGAGCAATTTTAGGTAAAAACGATAAACAACAAATTGAAGGAAAATATTTACAAAATACAGAAGAAAATATAGAAAAAATAACTAAACTTATATTAGGTTCAGCTAGAAAATACGAACCAGAGAAAGAACCTGAACCAACTCCAGATCTAACTCCACCACCAGATCCAACTCCTAAACAAGAACAAACGAAAAAAAGAAAATTAATTATTCCAATTGCTGCGGCAGCATTAATTGGGGGAGCTATAGGAGCAGCAATCGCATCAAGAGGCGGAGATATTATAAATGAAAATAATAATATAAGTATAGAATACGATTTAACAGAGAATACAATGGATGCATTAGCAGATTTAGAGCAAAATTCTAATGATTTAATTGATGAAAACAGAAATATAGCTGACCTTATAAAAGGAACTAATTCTGATATTAGAGAGGAATCCACATTGCTAGGTAAAGATTTTTCAGAAAATGAGAGGGTAGAATCTGAGTCAACACCTATAAACTATCTTGATGAAGTTGAAGAAATACAAGCACAAAGAGATAGTGCAATAGCTAAATATGCACTAATAAAAGAACCTACAAATGCAGATAAACTTGAATATACTTTACAACAGTTAGATGTACAAAGTAAATCATTAAATTTTAAGAATGAAAAATTGCAGATGCTTTTAGAATCTAAAGATACACAAAGCACACTAATACAAGAACATTCTGACGCAGGATATAATAAAGAAAGTCATAGTAAAGAGCTAAAAGGAAATGAAGCTTTAGTACAAATATACAAAGAAAATCTTCAGGAAGTACAAAATGATATTGCTAGAAATGCTCAAATTCAATCTCATTTTAAAAATTTGGATTTATCACAAGTACAAGATTTTGATGAATATTTTAATGCGTATTTTGAGGGAATACAAAATACTGACGTAGATAAATTAGATGAATTTGAACAGGCTTTTAATAGCTATAATGGATATGTAAAATCTTATAAAGCAGATTTTAAAGCAGAAGATTTCCAAAGATATATGTCTGCATACACAGATGGTATAGAACAAGGACAATCTGTTGATGAAATAAATAAACAATTTGATAAAGAAATCAATCCAAATAAATTTATTGATTTTTTTAGGGAGTGATGGGAATGAAAAATTTTGAGACTGGCAAATATATTAAATTAAGTAATGGAGATGAATATTATATTTGTAGAAATTTATTAGCAGAAAATGCTGAATATTTCTTATTATTAAATATGTCAGGAAAATTAGTTGGAAATAATACAGAAATGCTATTAATGAAATATAATTATCCAACTGAAGAATTTAAAATTGTTGCAGAAGAGCAAGAAATAAATACTACCATTAGAAAGATGATTGAATTATCATAATAACTAGGGGGAAATATTATGGAAGAAAAACAAAAGAAAATTGAAGAAATGAATGGATTTAGAGATTTGAGAATTGTAGATAACTTTTATCAAACATCTGCATTTTTCCCTATGCCAACAACCGAGATAGGGACATTAAGTGAAAGTGGACAAACAAATTTAGGTTCATATTCTTTATGCTTTCCTTACTATATTGCAGGAAAAGACTATTATGCTATGGTATTATGCTGTAGAAATAGTTCTAATACATGCAAAAATATTTTAAGAACGGGAAAATGTTCTATAAACTTTATAACAGATAAAAGAAAATATTTTAAAGAAGCTGTTAGGTTAGGGTATCCAGGAGAAACTACAGAAGAAAAAATGAAAGATACCATTTTTACTTTAGTAGATGGAAAGAGAGCAAGAGAAAATCCAGATGAGAAATATCCCAAAATAGTACAAGAAGCATTCCAAGTTTTTGAATGTACATGGGTAAAAGAATTAGATAATGCACAAAATGATACTGTTCAAGATGAATATAATCCACCGTATCATAATTTTAATGGAATTACTAGTGAATTTGGAGCACACTTTATTTTAAAAATTGATCATATATTAATGAAACCAAGATATTATGATGCAATTGTAAATGGTGTTAATAACAGAAGTTTTCCTTCTGTTCCAGTAGATTATGGATATAGAGATAATAAGAATTTTTGGTATACAAAATTTAGAAGACCAATATGTGAACCAATTCCTGCAAGTAAAGGAATTAGTTTAGATACTGTAAAATATGCTGCTTCAAGATTAGATCCAGATGTAAAGTTTACAGATGAAGCATGTCAAAAACTTGTTAAAGTTCCAAGAGTATTTTTAAACACTGTACTTAAAGGTTGTGTTGCATGGGCAAAAGAAAATAATATAAGTTTAATTACAGAAAAAGAAATGGAACAAATACAAGATAAGAGAAATAAAGAAAAAAATAAATGATAAAAATAAACAAGGAACTGCACATAGTTTATACTAAATGCAGTTCTTTGTTGTTTTTGACTAAAATTCCGTCTAATGGCGGTTTAATTATTACATTGTAAAAATTATTTATTTACTACATAAATAGTGTTAATTAACAGTTACAAAACTTTTCTCTAAGCTGGGCACAGTTTACAGAAAAGAGATTTCCAATTTTATCGGATTTCTCTATACACTTAATTTCATTCTCTTTTAAAAAAGCAATTTCTTCGCTATTAAGTCGAATATCGACCATTGCTGATTTTGCACTCATTGCAAAACAATATAAATGTTTATTGTACATATAAGTCCTCCTTAGTTATAAAAAATTGATATTATGTAGTAAATTATATAAATAATTTTTAAAAATTATATATTAATAAAAATGAAAAAGCTGTCGAAATCTGACAGCTTCAAAATTTTTTATACAATTGTACCACCATTTACATGAATTACTTGGCCAGTAACGTATCTAGAATCATCGCTTGCTAAATATAAATAAGCAGGTGCAAGTTCAAATGGTTGACCAGCTCTCTTTAAAGGAGTTTCTGTACCAAAAATTTCAACTTCTTGCTCGTTAAAAGATGAAGGAATTAAAGGTGTCCAAATAGGACCAGGAGCAACAGCATTAACTCGTATTTTTTGGTCTGCCAGTGATAAAGCCAGAGATTTAGTAAATACAGTAATAGCACCTTTAGTAGACGAATAATCAATTAAGTTCTTTTTACCTCCAAAGGCAGTAATAGAGGTAGTATTAATAATACTACTATTTGCCTCTAAATGAGGAAGAACAGCTTTTGTCAAGTAAAAGAATGTAAATATATTAGTTTCAAAAGTAGCTCTTAATTGTGCACTTGTAATGTCTAAAATACTATTTTGAGGAAATTGGACACCACAATTGTTTACTAAAATATCAATTTTTCCCAAATTTTTTATTGTAGTATCTGTTATATAAGTAGAAAGTTTTTCATCACGTAAATCGCCAGGAACAAGTATACATTTTCTACCACAATTCTCTATTAATTTTTTGGTATAATTTGCATCTTCGGTTTCATTTAAATAACTAATTACTATATCAGCACCTTCTTTCGCAAAAAGAAGACTAACAGCACGCCCAATACCACTATCACCACCAGAAATAATAGCTACTTTATTTTCAAGTTTTTTGCTAGGAACATAATTAGGATTATCGAATATAGGTTTTGGATTCATTTCATATTCCATTCCTGGTTGATATTTTTGTTGTTGAGCAGGAAATGTTATGGGTGTTTTTAAATTTTCATCTTTAAACCCTAAATATGGAATTATTGGGTAATTATCTTTCATTTTATCAACTCCTCCTTGTAAAATAGTATATGCGTGTAGTTAAAAAATATAATATATTTATATAAAAAAAGATGGAGAGTGTAGCTATGAAGAGCGAATTGTGATAGGTAAATTAAACTTTTTGGTATTTTAGTTATCTTGTCTTTTTATAATATTGTGTGCTATAATTTTTAAAGAAAAAACTAATAAAAATAGGAGTATCAAAATGGAGAATAATGAATTAGCTTATTATGATAAAATAAAAAATTGGGATTTTAGTATGATCAGGGTTGAAGAAGAAAATTTAACAAATTGGGATATGTACAAAATTTTAAACAAATGTGCAAACGAAGATTCAACAATATTAGATTTGGGAACAGGAGGAGGAGAAAAAGTCATAAATGAGTTTCCAAAAGTAGCTAAAATTCTTGGAACAGACTTTTCTTGTGAAATGATAAAAACTGCTAATCAAAATTTAAAAAAGTCTGGCAAAAATAATATAGAATTTAAAGTTATGAATAATCTAAATATGAATACACCAGACAATTATTTTGACATAGTAGTTGCAAGACATACATGTATTTCTGCAGAGCAAATTTTTAAAACTTTAAAACATAATGGCAAATTAATATTAAGAGGAGTTGACAAACTAGATTGCTGGCAATTAAAAAGGTTATTCAGCAAAGGACAAGCTTTTAATGATGTTAAACCAATAAGTCAGATAGATTATGAGAATATAATGGATGCTGGTTTTAAAAACGTAGAGTTGGTTCCGATTTATATTAGAGAATTCTATAAAACAAAAGAAGACTTGTTAGCACTATTATTAAAGACTCCAATATTAGATGATTTTTCCGAACAAAGACTTAATAATGGATTTAGAAAGAAAGAACTTGACATAGAAAAACTAGATAGCTATATAAAAGAAAATACATACGAAAAGGGTATATTATTAAGAAGAATGTATTATGGAATAGTAGCTGATAAAGGTTAAATTTGTATTAAGAAAAGATATAAACTAAATTTAAAGGAGAAACGTATGAAAAAATATAAAATGAAAATTACGGTTTTTTTATGTGGTGCACTAGATATGGTATTAGAATTAGTTGCAGCAAGGATTTTGTCGCCATATGTTGGAAGTTCTAATTTGATTTGGACAACTATCATAGGAATAATGTTGACAAGTATGAGTATAGGATATTGGTTAGGAGGAAAAATAGCAGATAAAAAACCAGATATAAATGTACTATCTTTTTTTATATTAATTGGAGCTTTTTTTACAAGTTTAATACCAATATTAGAAACAATACTTGTAAAACCATTAGCTTCAGTTTCTAGCCAATTGGTATTGGTTGCAATAATTTGTTCTGCTGTAGTATTTGGAATTCCAAGTTTTATTCTGGCTATGGTAACACCATTTGCAGTAAAATTGGAAGATGATTCACATGATGATATAGGACGAACGTCAGGTGGGATATCTTCATTATCAACTATAGGGAGTATAGTAGGTACATTTGTTGCAGGATTTTTACTAATACCAAATTTGGGTGTTAGAATGTTAATTTTGATAATAACAGTTGTTCTTTTTATATTATCATTTATGATGTTTGATAAAAAAAGTGTAAAATATAGTCTTTTAATGTTTTTTATTTTAATTATATTACTAGTACTTAATTATTGTGGAAAAGTACTTTTTAAAAATAATAATCCAGATATAATAGCAGATGTAGACTCACAATATAGCAGAATTTGGATAAAAAATGTAAATACAGAAGACACAAAGTATAAAACAATGCAAGTAGACACAGGTATTGAATCTTATATAGATCAGAATACTAATGAAATGGCTTCAGATTATTTATACTATTATAATTTATTTGATTATTATAATAAAGATGCCAAATCTACACTTATGATAGGTGGAGCAGCTTATACATATCCTACATATTATTTAAATAATTATCCAGATAAAACAATTGATGTTGTAGAAATAGATGATAAAATGACAGAATTAGCTAAAACTGAATTTGGATTAGATTGGGAGAATCCTAGACTTAAAATTTATCATCAAGATGGAAGAAGTTTTCTAAATAGTACAAATAATAAATATGATACTATTTTAATAGATGCTTTTAAAGGGTTAAATGCACCATTTGAACTAACTACATATGAAGCATTGCAAAAAGTTAAAAATGCTTTAAATGATAATGGAATGGTAATTACAAATATAATATCTAGTCTAGAAGGAAAAGATGAAGATTTTATAAAATATGAATACGCAACATATAAAGCTGTTTTTTCTGAAGTAAAATTATATAAGGTAAGAGATACAGATAATAGTATTAGTCAAAATTTAGTTTTAATTGGATTTAAAAATGGCAAAAATATAAATGAAGAAAAATATGAAAAATATAAAAATTTGTTAAGCAGAGAAATAACAGACTTTTCTAGTGATAGAAAAGTAGTAACAGATCATTATGCACCAATAGGTGATTAAGAAAGTGTTAGTGGGGGAAAATATGTTTAAATTACATTCAGAATATAAACCAACAGGCGACCAGCCAGAAGCAATTGAATATTTAAGTAATGGAATTAAGCAAGGCAAGAAATACCAGACTTTATTAGGTGTTACAGGTTCTGGAAAAACATTTACAATGGCTAATGTAATTCAGCAAGTCCAAAAACCAACATTAGTTTTGGCACATAATAAAACACTAGCTGGACAACTTTATTCGGAATTTAAAGAGTTTTTTCCAGAAAATCATGTGGAGTATTTTGTTAGTTATTATGATTACTATCAACCAGAAAGCTATATTCCAAGTTCTGATACGTATATAGAAAAAGATGCATCTATAAATGACGAAATAGACAAATTACGTCATTCTGCGACAGCTAGTTTGTTCGAAAGTAAAGATGTAATAATAGTTTCATCTGTATCTTGTATATATGGATTAGGAGATCCAATTGATTATGAGAACATGATTATATCATTAAGACCAGGAATGCAAAAATCCAGAGATGAAGTTCTAAAAAAATTAGTAAAAATGCAGTATACAAGAAATGAAATAGATTTTAAAAGAGGAACATTTAGAGCTAAAGGAGATATAGTAGAAATTTATCCATCAGATCAAAGTGAAACAGCAGTAAGAGTGGAATTCTGGGGGGATGAAATAGAGAAAATATCAGAAATCAATCCATTAACTGGTAAAGCTATAGGAACAAGAACACATATAATGATTTTCCCAAATTCACATTATGTTACAACAAAAGAGAAAATGGACAGGGCTATAGGTACTATTGAAGAAGAATTAGAAGAAAGAATAAAATTTTTTAAAGAACAAGGAAAACTAATAGAAGCTCAAAGAATAGAGGAAAGAACAAATTTTGATATAGAAATGATGAAAGAAACGGGATTTTGTCAAGGAATAGAAAATTATTCTAGACATATTAGTGGTAGAGAACCAGGAAGTCCACCATTTACATTGTTTGATTATTTTCCTAAGGACTTTTTATTGCTAATAGACGAATCTCATGCAACAATACCACAGGTAAGAGCAATGTATAATGGAGATAAAGCAAGAAAAGACTCTTTAGTTAATTATGGTTTTAGATTGCCATCTGCATATGATAATAGACCATTAACATTTAAAGAATTTGAAGAGAGAATTAATCAAGTTATATTTGTAAGTGCAACACCAGCAGAATATGAAAAAGAACATAGCAAGGATAATGTTGTAGAACAAATCATAAGACCTACAGGGCTTCTAGATCCAAAGATAGAAGTTAAACCTATAGAAAATCAAATAGATGACTTAATAGAACAAATAAGAGAAAGGACAGAACGAAATGAAAGAGTATTAGTTACTACATTAACTAAAAAAATGGCAGAAGATTTAACTGATTATTTAAAAAATGTAGATATCAAAGTGAATTATATGCATTCAGATATTAAAGCATTAGAGAGAATGGAAATAATAAGAAATTTGCGTTTAGGAGAGTTTGATGTTTTAGTTGGAATTAATCTATTAAGAGAAGGCTTAGATATTCCAGAAGTTTCTTTAGTTGCAATTTTAGATGCAGATAAAGAAGGTTTCTTACGTTCAGAGCGTTCGTTAATTCAAACAATAGGACGTGCAGCGAGAAATACTAATGGAAAAGTAATAATGTATGCAGATGAATTAACAGATTCAATGGAAAAAGCAATTAGTGAAACGAACAGAAGACGCGAGATTCAAATGAAATATAACAAGGAACACGGAATTACACCTCAAACTATAAATAAATCTGTAAGAGATACTATAAGAGCTACAGTTTTAGAAGATGTTTCATCAGAATATGATATTAAGAAAGATGAAAATATAGAGGAAATAATTACTAAATTAACAGATGAAATGCTTAAATGTGCTTCTAAGATGGAGTTTGAGAAAGCTGCAGAATTAAGAGACAAAATTAAAGAATTACAAGATTTAGTTTAACGATTGACATTTAAATTCATTAAATATAAAATAAGAATATAATCAATATTTGTCAAACAGAAGGGGATAATAGAATGTTTGGATTCAAAAGAAAAAAAGATGAAAATGAACTAGCTTTAATACCTAGAAAGGAAACGTTTTTTTCTAAACTAGCTTTATTTTTTAAAAGAGATAAACAAGATGATGTAGTAAAAGATTATTATTCTAATCAATCATTTTATTCAAGGCATTCATATGTTGCAAATTCTATAAATAATTTAGGAGAAGAAGTATTTTATGGAACTGTAAGTATGAATGGATTAGATATATATAGTTTTCAAAAAATGAAAGAAATAGGTTTAATGCATCATAAAAATGGACCATCCACCAAATTAGTTGAAGCTGATTTAAACCAGAGCTATAATCAAGAAGGACTAGAACCACATAATTTAAGAAAAATATGTTTTGAAATTCCAGAATACTATTCGTTAGAAGAGTTCTTATATAATGATGGATTATATCAATTAGTTCAGAGTGGAAGGGTTCGTTTAGAAGATTTAAATTATTATAAAATAAATTTAGTAGGAAAAGCAGAAATGAGAACTGATACATCTATGCAAACATTAGTTACAATAACTGATAATACACCAGAAGCTATATCTTATGTAGATAAAAAACTTACAAAGGATTGGTTAAGTCAAATTGAAAAAGATAAGAAGGATCAGGAAAAAGCTAGAAAAGAGGCAAGCAAGCAACAAATAGAAGATATGTATAATCAAGCAATAATTGATGAAGAAAAATTTGCAAAAAGAGAAGCTCAAGAACAGCAAAATAGAATAAATGATAATAATATTCGTGTTGCACCAGGTAAAAATACAATTTATTTTACAGATCCAGATACTGGGAAAATAATTTTCTTAGATAAAATTGTTAGAGTAAGTACGATTGTTCATAAAGACGGTCAAGCTTCTGATCTGTATATAGCACAATATACTGCCAAAAGGAAACCAGATGAAGTGCAAAACTTAGCTAATAAAAGTAATATTGCATTTGAATTAACAGAAGATGAAATGAACAATATACTAAAAAATAATGATGAAAGTTTAAATTTTGCTTTTAGAGGTTTGTTTTCAGAAAGAAATGTTAGTCAGTATATAAATACTGGTGAATTAGGAAGTAGGCATATAGGATATTTAAAAAGAACAATAGAAGGATTTAAAATAATACTTGGAAGTAACAGTTCAAAAAATTATTTAAATTCTTTAAATTTAGAATTATATAATAGCACAAATAAATCTACAGTAGGAACAGTAGGATATGTAGATGGAAGATAATAAAATAGGGATTAGGGGATGTTACTTAGGGATTAGGGGATGTTACTTAGGGATTAGGGGACGTTCCTAAAATCCCTATTTTTTAGAAAGGAAGTGTATACTTCCTTTTTCTCATGTTATTAATTAATAGAAAACAATATTAGAAAATCATACCAAACTATTGTTTTTATAAATTAAATATAATATAATATAATAATAACGCAAATTAGGAGATATGAGCTCTATTTTTTTCTGTTAAATTTAAGATTTAAAGCTGTAACCTAATTTGAATATTATAAAAATTAAATAAACTAAATTTATTGGGGGCATTTTATGAATGATAAGATAGTTATAAAAGGTGCTAAAGAACATAATTTAAAAAATATAAATTTGGAAATACCAAGAGATAAATTAGTAGTAATAACTGGACTTTCAGGTTCGGGTAAATCATCTTTAGCTTTTGACACACTTTATGCAGAAGGACAGAGAAGATATGTGGAAAGTCTTTCTTCATATGCAAGGCAATTCTTAGGAATAATGGAGAAGCCAGATGTGGAATCAATCGAAGGGTTATCACCTGCTATTTCCATAGATCAAAAAACTACATCCAAAAATCCTAGGTCAACTGTTGGTACTGTAACAGAAATATATGATTACATTCGTCTATTATATGCTAGGATAGGTGTGCCATATTGTCCAAATTGCGGTAAGAAGATAGAAAAACAAAGTATAGATCAAATAGTAGATAATATAATGAAATTACCAGAAGGAACAAGAGTTCAAGTTATGGCTCCTATAGTTAGAGGTAGAAAAGGTGAATATACCAAATTAATTCAAGACTTATTAAAAGAAGGTTTTATACGAGCAAGAATTGATGGTGAAAATGTCGAACTTACTGATGATATTGAAATAAATAGAAAGAAAAAACATAACATAGATTTAATTGTAGATAGACTTGTAATAAAACCAGAAATAAGAAGTAGATTAACTGAATCAGTAGAGATTGCTTTAAAACATGCAAATAATATAGTCACTATAGATGCACCAGGTAAAGGTGAAACATTATATAGCCAAAATTATGCATGTCCAGATTGTGGGTTTAGTTTTCCGGAATTAACACCTAGATTATTTTCATTTAATAGTCCAGATGGAGCTTGTCCAGAATGTACAGGTATAGGTTATTTAATGAAAATGGATGAAGATTTAATTATTCCAGATAAAAACAAAACTTTATATGATGGGGTTAAAGCTTTTGGATCTAGTACAATGAAAAAAGGCGAAACTATGGCCAAAATGTATTTTGAGGCAATAGGTAAACATTATGGTGTTGATATTAAAGTTCCAATAAAAAAATTACCAAGGGATTTCTTAGACAAAATATTATATGGAACTGGAGATGAATGCATAGATTTTGAACATGAATCACCATTTGGAATAAGAAGATTTAGTGCACCATTTGAAGGTGTTATTCCAACATTAGAAAGAAGACATAATGAAACAAAATCTCAAGGAATGAGAGAGTTTTATGAAATGTATATGAGTGAAAGTCCATGTCATGCTTGTCATGGGGCAAGATTAAAAAAAGAAATTCTTTCTATTAAAGTTGGTGATAAAAATATTAATGAATTAACAGATATGCCTATAAACCAAATAAGAGATTATTTAAGAAATCTTGAATTAACAAATCAAGAAAAATTAATTGGTGAACAAATTTTTAAAGAAATTGATAAAAGATTAAATTTTTTAATAGATGTTGGGTTAGAATACTTAACGTTATCAAGATCTGCAGGGACATTATCTGGAGGAGAATCTCAGCGTATACGTTTGGCTACCCAGATAGGCTCTGGTTTAACGGGAGTATTATATATTTTAGACGAACCAAGTATTGGTTTACATCAAAGGGATAATGATAAATTATTAGCAACATTAAAGAAGTTAAGAGACTTAGGCAATACTCTTATTGTTGTTGAGCATGATGAAGATACTATGTATGCTGCAGATCAAGTTATAGATATAGGACCAGAAGCAGGAGTACATGGGGGCAATGTTATGGCACAAGGAACAGCCGAAGAAATTAAAAAGGTGGAAAATTCTATAACTGGACAATACTTAAGTGGAAGAAAAAGAATTCCTGTTCCAAAGAAAAGAAGGAAAACTGTAAAAGGAAAGGCAATAGAGGTAAAAGGCGCAACAGAACATAACTTAAAAAATATAAGTGTTAAATTTCCACTAGGGGTATTTAATTGTGTGACAGGAGTTTCTGGCTCTGGAAAAAGTACATTAGTAAATGAAATATTATATAAGACTATTGCAAAACAATTAAATGGCTCTAACGAGAAACCTGGAAAATGTAAAGAAGTTGTTGGATTAGATAAAATAGATAAAATAATTAATATAGACCAATCTCCAATAGGTAGAACTCCAAGGTCAAATCCTGCAACATATACAGGAGTGTTTGATACGATAAGAGAAATTTTTGCAAATACAAATGAGGCAAAATTACGTGGTTATCAAAAGGGTAGATTTAGTTTTAATGTACAAGGTGGTAGATGTGAGTCTTGTAATGGGGATGGTTTAATAAAGATAGAAATGCATTTCTTACCGGATATTTACGTACCTTGCGAAGTATGTAAAGGCAAAAGATACAATCATGAAACCTTAGAGGTTAAATATAAAGGAAAGACTATTGCAGATGTCTTGGATATGACAGTAGAAGAAGCATTAGAGTTCTTTAGTAATATTCCAAAAATAAAGCAAAAAATTCAAACATTATATGATGTGGGTCTTGGTTATATAAAACTAGGACAACCTTCTACTACATTATCTGGAGGAGAAGCACAAAGAGTTAAACTTGCAACAGAACTTTCTAAAAGAGCAACAGGTAAAACATTATATATCTTAGATGAACCAACTACAGGACTTCATATAGCAGATGTTCATAGATTAGTTGATATACTACAAAGACTTGTAGATACTGGTAATACTATAATAGTTATTGAGCATAATCTAGACTTAATTAAAACTTGTGATTATATAATAGATTTAGGCCCAGAAGGTGGAGATGGCGGTGGAGAAATAGTAGCTGTTGGAACACCAGAACAAGTTTGTAAAAATGATAAATCCTATACAGGTAAGTTTTTAAAGAAATATTTAGAAGAATAAATTAACAAGAGTGAATAAAACTATTCACTCTTGTTTCATTTAAGAATTAAATAGGGATTTTAAGGAACGTCCCCAAATCCCTATAGTCACTATTTTTGCTCGTTTAAAGTTTCATTATTAACTGGTTTATGCTTTTCTGCATTAGTTGTTCCTTGCTTTTTATTTTTCTTTTCTTTATTTTTAGCCATATTTAAGCACCTCCATAATGAATTGTGGATGAAATTAAAGATTTCATGCCACAGCTATTATTGGTTTTACCAATAAATATATAATTATTTTCTACATAAAAAATAAAAATATTCATAAATTTATTATATAAACAAATAATTTGAAAAAATAAATATATTGTTATATAATGCCAAATGTAGGAGGAATGTTATGGGAAATATAGTTATTGGAATTGAAGGATATGTAGGTACTGGAAAGACTTCTGTTTGCAGAAATTTGTTAAATAAAATACCTAATTCTGTTCTATTACATGGAGGAAATATATATAGAGCAATTACATATGGTATATTAAAAACAGGTTTAATAAATGTAAAAGAAGACAATAATAAATTAAGTTCATTAAATATAAAAAACATAATGGATAAATTAAAATTAAAAATTGAAATAGAAAATAATGAAAGTGTTGTATACATACATAATCAAAAAGTTGAAGAAGAAGATTTACAATCATTAGAAACTTCTATTGCAACATCTAAAATCAGTAATTATGCTGACAATAAAAAATTATACGAGTTTGGAAGAAATATAGTAGAAGAATTAAAACAAAAATATAATGTTATAGTATCTTCAAGAGATATAGTAAATATGTGCCCCAATATAGATTATCATTTTCTTCTTATTGCAGATTTAGATGAACGAGTAAAAAGAAAAATACATCAATATGAAGGCAAAATAACTTTTGATGAACTAAAAGAACATATTCAGAAAAGAGATGAATTTCAAAAGAAATCTGGATACTATAAAATTCACCCTATTACAAGGGTTATAGATGTAACAGCTTGTAAATCAGTAGAAGAAGAAGCAAATAAATTGATGGAATATATAAAAATTTAAAAAATAAATAGTTTTTTAAAAATGCAAATCAAAGAATTAATTTGGTTTGACTAGTTATATTTAGCTAAGCTAATATAATAACAATAAATCTATATAATATGAAGAGGTGTTTTTGTTGAATTACGTAAACGAAAAATTACAAGAATTTGAAAATTATATATATCAAAAAAAAGTAGCAGTTATTGGGTTGGGTGTAAGTAATGTACCTTTACTAGATTATTTATATGATAAAAAAGCAAATATAACAGTTTTTGATGATAGAACAATAGATGAACTTCCTGAAGAAGTAGTAAATAAATTAACATCACATTCCATTCCATATTTTTTAGGTAAAGATAATCTAAAAAATCTAAAAGAGTTTAATTTAATATTTCGTTCACCAAGTTGTTTACCAACAAAGCCAGAATTAAGAGCGGAGGAAGAAAGAGGCTCAATAGTAACTACGGAAATAGAAATGCTTATGAAAATGTGTCCTTGTAAAATAATTGGTGTTACAGGAAGTGAAGGAAAAACGACAACAACAAGTTTAATATACTCAATATTGAAACATGCGGGTTATACAACTCATCTTGGTGGAAATATTGGTAACCCTCTATTTACAAAACTTTCAGAAATTTTACCAGATGATATTGTTGTTTTAGAATTAAGTAGTTTTCAATTAATGGAAATGGAAGTGAGTCCTAACATTTCTATAATTACTAATATAACACCAAATCATTTAAACATACATAGCTCATATGAAGAATATATAGAAGCAAAGAAAAATATATTTAAATATCAAACACAAGAAGACACACTAATATTAAACTATGACAACGAAATTACAAGGAAATGCAAATCAGAAGCTAATTCTAGAGTAATATATTTTAGTAGTAAAGAAAAGTTAAATGATGGGTATATAGTGGATGGAAATATAATAAAGGAATGTGAAAATAAATTAAGAAAGCATATATTAAATACTAAAGAAATTAAATTACGAGGAACTCATAATTTCGAAAATATATGTGCTGCACTTGCAGCAACCAGAGATCTAGTAGACGAAAAAACAGCTGTAGAAGCAATAAAGGAATTTAATGCAGTAGAACATAGACTAGAATTTGTAAGAGAAATTAATAAAGTAAAATGGTACAATGATTCTGCAAGCTCAAGTCCGTCAAGAACTATAGCAGGCTTGAATGCATATGATGAAGACATTGTATTAATTGCTGGTGGGTATGATAAAAATTTGGATTATGATATTTTAGGAAAATATATTGTTAAAAAAGTAAAAGCATTAGTTTTAATTGGTAATACAGCCAAGAAAATATTAGATGCAACAACAAAAGAAATGAAAAAAGAAGGGGTAGAACTTCCAATATGTTTTTGCAATACCTTACAAGAGGCAGTAAAAACAGCAAACCAAATTGCAAAAGAAAATCAAGTAGTATTATTTTCTCCTGCTAGTGCGAGTTTTGATATGTTTAAAAATTTTGCAGATAGAGGAAATCAATTTAAAAAATTAGTTAATGAATTATAAAAAAGGCACATATTGTGTCTTTTTTTTATATAATAAAATGAGGAGGTTATTAAAATGTATAATAATTATGAAGAATATATGAGTTCAGTTTTAGGTTATAATATAAACCAGGGAAGTACATATTACAATTATAACTATGATAATTTTTCATATGATTTAGAAAAGAAATATCCTGAAATTTATAAAAATTTAATGGAAAAAATTAAAAAAATTGAGATACAAAGTTGTCAAAATAATTTTGATGAAATTGTAGAAAGCCTTTATAAAGAATTAAAAATTAGAGAAAACACTAAAGATATGAAAAATATGATAATAGATTTGCTAAAGATTTTAATAATAAAAGAAAAAATAAATGAAAGACAAAATGAAGTTAATTATAAAAATATCTATCAAAACAGAGGAATGAGAGGATATAGTCCTTATATTGAATTTTAAAAATTGGATAATATTGTAAGAATTATTTTTATATAAAAGGACATCATATTAGTATACCAGTAACTTATTTGTTAATTTTAGAGCAAGGAAGGTATATTAAATGAAGGTTAAAGATTGTATGTGTAATAATATTTACTATTGCTTGCCAAATTCTACTGTTACAGATTGTGCTAAAATTATGAATGAAAAACATGTAGGTTGTATACCAGTATGTGATGAAGGAAAAAATTTAGTTGGTCTTGTAACAGATAGAGATATAACTTTAAGATGTATCGCATCTAATAAAGATTGTAATACGACTAAAGTTAGCGATATTATGACGTGTAATGTTTATAGCTGTACTTCAGATGATGACATTAAAACAGTTGAAAATAAAATGGCTGAAAATAAAATTAGAAGAATTCCAATAGTTGATAATAATAAAGTTATAGGAATGATAACATTAGGTGATTTAGCTAAAAATAAAGAAATAAATACAACTGGAGTATGTGCTACGTTAGAAGACATTTGTTGTACTAACACAAATAAAAATGCAGAATAATTTTCACAATAAATATCTAATGCATTGGAGTAAATAAGTAAAATCAAAAAAGAGAATTTTCAAATGAAGATTCTCTTTTTGCATTCAAATTCGGGATTTAGGGATATTCCTTCGGGATTTGGGGACGTTCCTTAAAATCCCTATTCTAAAAAATAATAATTAAAGCAAGTCATAAATAGCATAAATATACATATAATAAATATAGGAGGAAAAAATGGTTGTAGAATTAGGGTATTTTTCAAAAGTAATAAAAAGGATAGGAATAATTGCATTAAGCATTATCATTTTAATACTTTTGTTTAGGCTTAGTGTATTTTACATGCCATTTTTGATTGCATTTATTATATCTTTAACATTAGAACATCCAATAAAATTTTTTATGAAAAAATTTGGATTAAAAAGAAGGACAAGTAGTATAATAATATTTTTAATAGCAATTGCTATAATAACGGGTTTACTAGTATGGGGAATATCTACTTTGTTTTCAGAAGCATCTAACTTAATGCAAGGGTTAAATTCTTATATAGACAAAGCATATAGCCAAATAGAAAGTATTAGTTCACAATTTGATATAAAAAGATTAAATTTACCTGAACAAGTAGAAAAGGCAATTGAAAATTCAAATGATGATGTTTTAAACAATATAACAACATGGATAAAAAATAGTTTATCAAAGCTTTTAGATGTTTTAATGCAAATTCCAACAATTGCAATTTATACATCAATAACGTTAGTTGCGTTGTATTTTATGTGTGTGGATAAGGTATATATGATTGATGAAGTAGAACATCATTTACCTACTAAATGGGTAAAAAGATTGGGAGTACATGTAAGAGAAATTACAAGTTCTGTTGGAAATTATTTGAAAGCAGAATTTATATTAGTATTAGTTTCTTTTGTAATTTCCTTAATAGGTTTTTATATATTGAATATTATAGGAATAAAAATAAGCTATCCATTACTGATAGCTTTAGGAATAGCTTTTGTTGATGCACTGCCAATACTGGGGTCTGGAACAATAATGTTACCATGGGCAGTAATAAGTGCAACAGATGGTAATATCGAGCTTGCTGTGGGTCTTTTAATATTATGGGGCATAATGTCTGTTGTTAGACAATTTTTAGAACCAAAATTAGTAAGCAATAAAATTGGAATTCATCCAATATTTACTTTAATCGCTATGTATACAGGATTTAAATTTTTAGGAGTTTGGGGAATGGTCTTAGGTCCTATAATATTAATTATTTTAAAAAATATTTTTAGTACATTATTAGATAAAGGAGTAGTGAAAGCAATATTAGAAAGATGAAGTAGCGAATGGTACAATTCTAACATAAAATAAAACATTAAACTGTTGGAACATAAGATTCATCTGGTGGATATACATATTCATCATTTGGTTTATCTATTTCTTTTAAAGAGGTAATTTGTAATTCTGGCATATCACCATGATAGTCTACCTTTTTAATAGTTCCAGTAACCTCTACCCATGTATCATCAGCATAATTTTTAATATCTTTATATTCAGAAAGAAATCCAACAATAAGTGTTTGGTAGTCAGAACTAATTACCATATCACGTGCGAGTACAAATTGTTCATCTGTAAAATCATATGCTCTATAAACATATCCAGAAAATTTATATGATTTACCAACATAATTATCTATATGTTCATGGGAATCTTTTAATATATTAGTATAATTTTTAGGATCTATTTCTATTACTGATGATGAATTATCTGCTACATTAACATTATTTTTTGCATCTACAAATAAATTATAACAGCATATGGAAAAAACAGTAAGAATTATAACTGTAACAATTACAAAAAATATCTTAAATAACGTACTTCCACTAACTTTAATATTATATATAAACAAAATAAATGCACCTCCATTTATAAATATTATGAAAAAAGTTTCTTATATATGTTTTTTTAAATAAAATATTGCGAAAAAATTAATTTAGTGATATAGTACACATGATATTTATTTTTTAGGAGGCAAAAGACGAATGGGCGTATTAAGGAAAATCTTTAAATCATATAGTGAAAAAGAAGTAAAAAGAGTAATGCCAATAGTAGAGCAGATTAACAAACTAGAACCAGAGATGGAAAAATTAACAGACAAAGAACTAACAGGAAAAACTGAGTACTTTAAAAAGCAACTAGAAGAGGGGAAGACATTAGATGATATATTACCAGAGGCTTTTGCAGTTGTTAGGGAAGCGTCTAAAAGAGTTTTAGGATTAAGACATTTTGATGTTCAATTAATTGGTGGTATTATACTACACCAAGGTAGAATTTCAGAAATGAAGACAGGTGAAGGAAAAACTTTAGTTGCAACACTTCCAGCATACCTAAATGCATTAACAGGTAAAGGTGTTCATGTTATTACAGTAAATGATTACCTAGCTAAAAGAGATAGTGAATGGATGGGTAAATTATATAAATTTTTAGGATTAACAGTAGGACTTGTTGTTAATGGTTTAGAACCAGACCAAAGAAGAAAAGCATATGCTGCAGATATAACATATGGAACAAATAATGAGTTCGGATTTGACTACTTAAGAGATAATATGGTTCTATATAAAGAACAACTTGTACAAAGAGAATTAAACTATGCAATAGTAGACGAAATAGATAGTATCTTAATTGATGAGGCTCGTACACCTCTTATTATATCTGGTAGAGCAAATAAATCATCAGAATTATACAAAAAAGCAGATAGCTTTGTAAGAACTCTAGAAGCAAAAGTTATAGTTGAAGAAGATGTAAAAGATTATGACCAAGCTGAAGATAATGAAAAATATGATTATATAGTAGATTTAAAAGCAAAATCTGCATCTTTAACACAAAAAGGTATTAAAAAAGCAGAAGAATACTTCAAAGTAGATAATTTCAACGATTTGGAAAACTCAGAAATAGTTCATAATGTTAACCAAGCATTACGTGCACATGGTGTTATGAAAAAAGATATAGACTATATCGTAAAAGATGGAGAAGTTTTAATCGTTGATGAATTTACAGGACGTATAATGTATGGTAGAAGATACAATAATGGATTACATCAAGCAATTGAAGCAAAAGAACATGTTAAGATTGCAGATGAGTCTAAAACATTAGCAACAATCACATTCCAAAACTACTTTAGAATGTATGCTAAATTATCTGGTATGACTGGTACAGCAATGACAGAAGAATCAGAATTCCAAGAAATTTATCATTTAGATGTTGTTTCTATACCAACAAACAAACCTATGATAAGAAAAGATTTACCAGACATTATATATAAAAATGAAAAAGCTAAATTTAGAGCTGTTGTTAGAGATGTAAAAGAAAGTTATGAAAAGGGACAACCAGTATTAATTGGTACTGTTTCAATTGAAAAATCTGAAAAATTAAGCAAAATATTAACTAAGGAAGGAATTAAACATCAAGTATTAAACGCTAAAGCTCATGAAAGAGAAGCTGAAATAATTGCACAAGCTGGTAAATATGGTGCTGTTACAATAGCAACAAACATGGCTGGTCGTGGTACAGATATTATGCTTGGTGGTAATAGTGAATATTTAGCAAAACAAGAAATGAAACGTAGAAAATATGCTCCAGAAATGATAGAGCAAGCTACAGCATTTAACGAAACAGATGATCAAGATATTATTAATGCAAGAAAAACATTTAGAGAACTAGTAAAAAAATATGATAAAGAAATAGAAGAAGAAAAACAAAAAGTTATCGAAGCAGGCGGATTAAAAATAATTGGTACAGAAAGACATGAATCAAGAAGAATTGATAACCAATTACGTGGACGTAGTGGTCGTCAAGGAGATCCAGGATGTTCTAGATTCTATATAGGATTAGATGATAATTTAATGAAAATATTCGGTGGAGCTGCTATTACAAAAGTATATGACAAATTAAATGCTTCAGAAGATTTACCTATAGAATCTAAGATAATAACAAATGCAGTTGAAAATGCTCAAAAGAGAGTTGAAGGTAGAAACTTTAGTATAAGAAAAAATGTATTAAAATATGATGATGTTATGAATGCCCAAAGAGAACTTATATATAAACAAAGAAGAGAAGTTCTTGATGGTAAAGATTTAAAAGACAATATCGAGAAAATGTTTAGCTCTATAGTAGATGATGTAGTATCAACGCATTTCAACGTAGCTGAAGACGAAAAAGTTAATAAAGAAGCATTAATGCAAGATATAATAGATGTATTTGGTATTACAGAGCTAGATAGCATGAAAAAAGAAATTCCAGATATTATAGAAATTTCTGAAGAATTAGCAACTAAGGTTCATGAAAAATACGAAGCTAAAGAAAAAGACTTTGGAGAAAAAGAAATAAGAGAACTTGAGAGAGTTGTTGTTTTAAAAGTAGTTGATCAAAAATGGATGGATCACATTGATAACATGGAAGAATTAAAAAATGGTATTGGACTTCGTGCATATGGTCAAAAAGATCCTGTTGTTCAATATAGAATTGAAGGAACAGATATGTTTGATGAAATGAATGAAAATATCAAATTAGATGTAGTTAAGATTCTTTCTCATGTTGAAAAGGTAGGAAATGTAGTTAGAACATCAAATGTTAAAGTAACAAATGAAGGATTTGATGATTCAGCAATCAGTTTAGTTGAAGGTAAATTATCACAATCTGATAAAAATCACGTACAACAAACTATTGTAAATGACGGACCAAAGATTGGTAGAAATGATCCTTGTCCATGTGGAAGTGGCAAAAAGTACAAAAACTGTCATGGTAGAAATGCTTAAACCCATTGAAAAATAAGCATTTATAAAAATAAATAAAATGCAAAAACTTGTCCACAGTGGACAAATGTCCACGATTTGTCCACATAAATTAAAGTTTGTGGACAAATCAAAAGAAAACCTTTATATATCAATAAAAATACTGTGTGAACAAATTAAGAAATCTTATAAAATGTCAGCATTCTAAATGCTGACATTTTCCGTTTCACTAAAAAATTTAGTGAAGGAGAGAGAATTATGGTAAGTGTAAGAAAAAGAGGAAAGGTTTACGAATATCGATTCGAAACAGGAATGGTTGATGGAAAAAGAAAATGGATAACAAAATCAGGATTTTCATCAAAATCAGAAGCATTTAAGGAAGGAGCAAAAGCATATAATGAATTTTATTACAATGGAAACAAAGTTCAACTAAAAGAGAATATGTCTTATGCAGATTTTTTAGATTATTGGATAGATAATTATGCTAACTTAAATTTACATTATTCCACAACAGTATCGTATATAAATATTATTAAAAATCATGTTAAACCTAAAATAGGATTTTATAAATTATGGCAATTAGATACTAGAATATTACAAGAGTTTATAAATAAAATATATGTGGAAAAATCTTATTCTAAAAATTTTATGGCAAGCATTTTAAAAGTTATTAAAGGTTCTTTAAAATATGCTTGTTATACATTGAATTATATTAATACTAACCCAGCAGAAAATGTGCATATACCTAGGATAGATAAAATTAATAAAGATCCTGCACACATATTTACTAAAGAAGAAATAGAAAGAATATTAAATAGATTTAAAGGCACACACTCAATTTATTATTCATTTTTAACAGCTTATTATACAGGTATGAGAGTATCTGAAGTTTATGGATTAACTTGGGACTGTATAGATTTTAATAAAAAGACAATAACTATTAATAAAAACATTATAAAAAAAAATCAATATGGTTTGCCCAAACGAAAAAATATAACTAAAGGAAACTCTGTTAGTGTTTGGTATTATGGAGATTGTAAGAATCCACAAAGTAAAAGAACTATATCTATTGGTGATACATTAGTGAATGCTTTAAAAGAATATAAAAAAGAACAAGAAGAAAATCAAAAGTTTTATGGGGATTCATATCTTTATTATTATGAAAAAAGAGTCTTAAATAATATTACTAAAAAAGAAGAAATAAAATTAATTGAAGCAAAAGCTGAATTGGAAGTAGCTTTGCCAAAGGCAGAATTAGTTTTTGTTAAGGGAAATGGGCAATTTTTAGGAACTGATTCTCCAAAATATGCATTTAAAGTAATTCATTATGAATTAGGTATTAACAGTAGATTTCACGATTTTAGAGATACACACGCAACTAGATTAATTGAAAATGGAGCTGATATTAAAGCAGTATCAAAAAGATTAGGACATTCTAGCATACAAACTACTTATAATATTTATGTTAAAGTTACAAATAAAATGGAAACTGATACTGTTGATAAATTTGAAGAATATTCTAATGCACTGAATATTCCTCACGCAATAGAAATTCCGTATCAAGTATAATATATTTTTTAATAGTTCTTATTATAAAATGTAATTATTGAAATAATATCTAACATAAAGAAGTTAATTTAGAAATAAATTAGCTTCTTTTTTATTACCTCCAAGCAATATGATAAGGAGGAAAAATCAATGAAAAAAACAATTTATAATTTTGAAAGAAAATACAACATTCAAAATGAGTTAATAGAGTCAGGAGCTTTAGAGGGACTTGATGAAAGAACTTTACATGAAACTATTAAAGCAATGCTTATAAATACAATTAAAGATTGTATAAAATATGAAAACTGGATTGATCCAGATATGTCTAAAATAAGTGATTTATTATTTAAAGAAAATAAAACAGAAGATGATATAAGAAAAATAAAAAACATACAAGATAGATTAAGACATTCAGCTCATCTTGCAAAAATTTCAGAAGAAAGTTTATATATTTTATTACATGAAATGTTATCAAGTGAAGAAATAAAAGAGTGTTTTAAACAAGAAATGCCAGAATTGTATAAAAATTTATATTATATGCTCGATATGGAGGAGGATATAGCAGAAAGTTTAAGAGATATATTTGTAGAATTAGATGAAATTCCAAATTATCAAGATATATGTGTTGTTATGAATGTTATTATTAAAGATTATATAGATAATGCTGAAATTTATTATGATGACATAAAAGATAATGAACTATATGAACAGTTTAAAGCATTTAGAGAAAAATTATGTAATAAGAAAAAGGAGAAAGTAAATGAGTAAAATTATAGCAATAGCAAATCAAAAAGGTGGAGTTGGAAAGACAACTACTACTTTTTCTTTGGGTGTAGCTCTTTGCAAGCAAGGAAAAAAAGTTTTACTTATTGATGCAGATCCTCAAGGAGATTTAACTACATGTATGGGATATTATAATCAAGATGAATTACAGAATACTATTGGAACATTAATGTCTGATATAATATATGATAAAGAGGTTAATGCAGAAAGTTGCATACTTCATCATGAGGAAGGTATAGATTTAATTCCTTCAAATTTAGATTTATCAGCAATAGAATTTTCATTAGTAAATGCTATGAGCAGAGAGTTTACACTTAAAAATTCCATAGAAAATATAAAAGATAATTATGATTATATTTTAATTGATTGTATGCCAAGTTTGGGTATGGTAACAATAAATGCTTTAGCTTGTAGTGATAAGATAATAATTCCAGTACAAGGAGAATATCTGGCTGCAAAAGGCTTGGGACACTTATTAAAAACTGTTAATAGAATTCATAGACAAATAAATCCGAATCTAAAAATAGGTGGAGTTTTACTTACTCTTGTTGATAAAAGAACTAATTTATCAAAAGAGGTAAGAAATACAATAGATGAAAATTATGGGCAATATGTAAAGATTTATAATACTGAAATTCCAAAAGCTATAAATACTGCAAAATCAACTTCAACAGGTAACAGTATTTTTGAGTTTGACAAGAATAGTCCTGTAGCTGAAGCATACAAAAAATTAGCAAAGGAGGTTTTAAGCAATGAAAGAGAAAGAACAAAAAATGAAACTTCCAAAATTAGATGATTTATTTACAAGTCAAGCTCAAAGAGATTATGAAAATGCAGAAAAAGTAGAAGAAATAGATATATCTAAAATTACTGACTTTCCAGATCATCCATTTAAAGTGCAAAATGATGACAAGATGAAAGAAATGGTTAAAAGTATTAAAGAGTATGGAGTAATAGTACCTGTAATAGTAAGACCTAAAAAAGATGGAAATTATGAAATGATTTCTGGGCATAGAAGAAAAATGGCTTGTGAATTGGCTGGTAAAAATAAGATAAGATGTATAGTTAAAGATTTATCTGATGATGAAGCAACAATTCTAATGGTGGATAGCAACATACAAAGAGAAGAAATTTTACCCAGTGAAAAAGCATTTGCTTATAAAATGAAACTTCAAGCAATGAAACATCAAGGGAAAAGAGTTGATTTAGAAGAAAGCACAACTTCTACACCAATGGTGGAGAAGTTAAAAAATCAGACTTCAATTAGTGTATTAGGGAAACAAAACAATGAAAGTGCTGAACAAATTAGGAGATATATTCGCCTTACATATTTAATTCCAGAATTACTAGAGCAAGTTGATTTGAAAAGAATAGCTTTTAGACCAGCAGTAGAGCTTTCTTATTTAAGCGAAGAAAATCAATATATAATTCAAAATATTTTTGAATTTGATGAAATTACACCTTCATTAAGTCAAGCAATAAGATTAAAGAAACTAGAGAAAGAGGGAAAATTGACTGAAGAAAAAATAGAAGAAATTATGCAACAACAAAAACCAAATCAAAAATATATAAGAATTAACAATGAAAAAATAGAAAAATATATTCCAAGAAAAATTAAAGAAGCTGATGAAGTTGAAGATTTCATAATTCAATGTTTGGTAGAGCATAATAAAAGAGAAAGATTAAAAGCAGAAAGAAATGCAAGATAATATGTGTGAACAAATATACAAAAGAGTATAATAGAATTTTGTGTGAACATATTACAAATTTTTCCCTTACAAACCCTTTTAAATACATACTATATTACAAACTAAAAGAGAAATATAAAAAATATATAATTAAAAATATAAAATTAAACTTACAATGAAAGGGGTGATGTTTGTTAAAAGTATAAAAAGTTAAATTACACATTTGTTTGAGAAAAGAAAGAATAGTAAAATTAAGCCATAAGGAGAGTGAAATATATGAAAGTCAAAGGAATTTTAATAATATTGGGTTTAATTGTTACAATAGTTTCTGGTGTTAAGATAAATTCTTTAATCAAAGAAAATAATATAGAAACTGCTAATGTTGTTTTAAAAGATAATAATGAGGTAAAAGAAGTAAATACTATTGCTGAAAATATACCAATAAAACAGGAAGTAGAAAAAAAACAAGAAACAAAACAGATAGCAGAGGTTGAAGAAGAAAAAGTAAATAAAAGTACAAAAGCAACGCCAAAAGACTCTTCAGCTCAAACAAAATCTAATACTGAAAAGAAAAAAGAAAAATCAAGTAAAGAAACTCAAGAAACAGCGACAAAACAACAAACAAATAAAAGTGCTGATAAAACACAAAATAAAGAAAAAACACAAGCTACAAAAACTATAACTCCAAGTGATTTAGAATATTGGTGTGTAGCAGGTGGAAGTCATCATGTTGCAGGAGATAGAAACAATGAACATGGATATTATAAAAGTTGGGATGAGGCATATAAAGCATTTTTAAATTATACAAAAGATTGGTCATCAGTTCAATATAAAGTAAGTCAATGTAGTTGTGGTCTTTATTATTTCTGGGCAATAAAATAATAAAATTATATTTTAATAATATTTTAAGAGCTTTAACATTATATGTTAGGGCTTTTTTTATTTCAAAAAAGAAAGGATTGATTTAAAATGAGAAGTAAAACTAAAAAATTAATGGCAATGGTATGCTTAATATTAATTTTATTAACTGCTTTGCCACTACAAACTTTTGCAGCTTTTATTACAGATATAAATTCAAATGCTAAATTTGGAGTTATATCAGGAAGTTTAGCAAACTATGGACATGAACTTCATTATGCAGATTATGATGGAACAAGATATTTAGTATTTTGTACTCAATATGGAAAAACAAGTCCAAATGGTGGAGAATATACATACAATGGAGATTTTATAGTTCAATATAAGGAAAATTTACCTCAATATGAAAAGGTAGCAGAAATGATTTATTTTGGATACACAATGAATTATGGATATGGTATTCCAACAACTGCAGATGCAATTCGAGCTGCTTGTTGTACTCAACAATGGGTATGGGAGTATATTCATAATAATATAGATGGAAGCACAAGTGTACCATCAAGAAGTAGCTGGAACTCAAATTATATGTCAGCAACGCATTATTCAAATTGGAAAGCTAAAACAGAACAATATTATAACTTATATCACGGAAATACATCTTTTAATGGAACAACCAATAGAGCAACAATAGGTCAAACTACAACTTTAAGTGATACAACTGGAAGATTAGCTTCATATCAATCATTTAGTCAAAATGTAAATGGAATAACATTTAGTCATAATCAAGGAAGCAATGATTTATCTATAACAGTTGATAGTAATTGCACTGCTGATAGTGTAACTTTTAATTCAAAAGATTATGGATTATATCAATTAATGCCAAATGGAACACCTTATAATAGTTCGACAATGTCAAACTATGTTTATATTAAATTTACAAGTGGAGCAGTTCAAAATGTAATGTTTTCAAATTATGTTGATCCATCAGCTTTTAGTGTAACTGTTGAAGTTGAGTATGGAAATGCTTTAGTAGTAAAAACAAATTCAAATGGTGATACTTTAGCAGGATGTACTTTCGAATTATACAAAGATGAAAATTGTACTCAAAGAGTCAGAACAGGAACTACTGATAGTAATGGAAATATACATTTTGAAAGATTAGCACCTGGAACATACTATGTAAAAGAAACAAAAGTACCAACAGGATATTTGTTAGATGATACTGTTCAAAAAGTTGAAGTAAGAGTAAACGAAACAACAGAAATATCTTTCAAAAACTATGAACCAACAGGAGAACTTAAATTAATAAAAACTGATAAAGAAACAGGAAGAGAAAATAGAGTTGATGGAACTAGCCATCACGGAGATGCAACAATAGATGAAACAAAATACACATTATATGCAAAAGAAGATGTATATAATGTTGCTAAAACAGTTAAATATTTTTCAAAAGATGAAGAAATTGCAACTTTTAAATTTAATGGTAATGGAATAGCAACAATAGATTTAAAAACGAAAAGTGAAACAGCAGAATTAACAACAGATGGAGAAAATTTAAAAGGCTTACCAATGGGAGAATATTATGCAAAAGAAACTAAAGTTCCAGAAGGTTATATGCAAGATAAAGAAATTCATCAAATAACATTTAAGTATAAAGATATGAATACGAAAGTAATTAATTTAGAGGATACTTTTGAAAATACAGTTCAAAAAGCAAAATTTGAAGTAATTAAAGTTTCTTCAATTACAAATACTACAGCTCCAATAGTAGAAGGAGCAGAATTTACTGCAATACTTACAAAGTATGTTGACTTTTATGGTAGTTTTGATGAAGCATTAAAACATTTAGACGAGTTTGCAGAAGATGAATATTCAGTATTTAAAACAGATGCAAAGGGACATGGAGTATCTGGTTTACTAGCTTATGGAAATTATACAGTCAATGAAACATATTGTCCATCAGACAAAATAAATCCAGTTCAAGAGTTCTATGTAACTATAGATAAAAATAGCGATGGAGTAATTAAAGAATTGGTAGAAAACGATACACCATTCCAAAGCTATATAAAATTAGTTAAAACAGACAAGAATACGGGAAAAACTGTTACATTCTCAAATACTACTTTTTCATTATATAAATTAAATGAAAGAACTAATGAATGGGAAAGAGTTTCTTGTAAATTAGGAAAAGAAAGTTTTGATAAATGGACAACAGATGAAAACGGTATTGCATATACAGAAACAAAATTAGATGCAGCAACATACAAAGTAGAAGAAATTAAAGTTCCAGAAGGATTTTTACAATTAGATGAAGAATGCACTTTTGAAATTAGCAGAAGTAATGATACATTAGAATATGATAAAGACAATGATGCTTATATAACTGTAACTGTAAAAAATGAACAGCCAACAGGTACTTTAATTGTAGATAAATCAGTTGCAGTTAGAAAAGAGGTAGATAAAACATTAATAGGAGATATTAGCGATTTATCTGGAATTGAGTTTAAGCTAACAGCTAAAAATGATATTTTAGATATGGCTGATGGTAGTGTAATTTATAAAAAAGGACAAGAAGTAAAAAGATTTAACTTAGACAAAGATGGAAATTACACTTTAAAAGATTTACCTATGGGAGAATACCAACTACAAGAAACAAAAACTTTAGAAGGTCTAGTATTAGATGAAACTATCTATGATGTGGTATTTACTCAAAAAGATTTAACTACAAAAGTGTATGAAGAAAAGAAAGATATTTCAAATGATACAACAATATTTGAATTTTCAAAGACAGATATTACAGGAGATAAAGAATTAGAAGGAGCAAAATTACAAGTTATAGATAAAGATGGAAATATTGTAGATGAATGGGTATCTGGAAATAAAGCACACACAATAGAAGGCTTAAAAGTTGGAGAAACATACACATTAAGAGAAGAAATTACACCAGAAGGATATGTAAAAGCAACAGATATTGAGTTTACGGTAGAAAATACTGGAGAAATTCAAAAAGTAACAATGATAGATAAAGTAGTAGAAGTAACTAAAACAGACCTTACAACAGGAGAAGAATTAGAAGGAGCAGAATTAAAAGTAGTAGATGAGGAAGGCAATGTAATTGATGAATGGGTATCTACTAAAGAACCTCATATAGTAAAAGGATTAGAAGAAAATAAATCTTATAAATTAATCGAGGTTACTGCACCTTATGGCTATGAAATAACTGAAGAAGTTGCTTTCATGGTATCACAAGACAAAGAAACTCAAAAAGTAGAAATGAAAGATATGCCAATCCTAAAAAATGTAAAAGTAATTAAAATAGATGCTGATACAAAAGAAATAATAAAAGATAAATTCACTTTTGCAATTTATGAAGATCCAGAATGCACAAAATTAATAAAAGAAGTAAAATCTAATAAAGAAGATGGATTTGCTTTATTTGATGAATTGAGATATGGTACATACTATATTAAAGAAACAAAAGCACCAAAAGGATATGAATTATCTAACAGAGTAGCAAAAGTAGAAATAAATGATAAGGGAATTTTTGTAGATGATGGAAAAGTAGAAGAAAAAGATGGTACAATAGAATTTACTTTTGAAAATAAGAAAATTGATGTTCCAAAAACAGGAGATAATAGTCATATAGAATTATTAGCTGGAATAGCAATTCTTTCTTTATTAGGTATAACTTATGTGATTATTCGTAAAAACAAAAAGAATAAAAAAAATAAGAAAAATTAATTGATATATATGAGAGATTGACATTATTTTTTAGTTAATCTCTCTTTTTTTGTTTATTTCTTGAGAAATAATCGAAATATATGTTATAATTTTTTTAGTGTTTTAAAAATATAAAATACTAATTTTAGAATTAAGGAGAATATAAACATGGGATTATTTAGTAATAATAATGATGAATTTAATGTTGGAGATAAAGTTAGAGTTAAATACAGAGGACAAGAAGGATATATAATAGATAAAAATGATAGTTTATACATGGTTTCTCTTGATGATGGAAAATATGTAGATTCATATTCAGCAGACCAATTAGAAAAATGTTGGTAATAAAAATAGTAATTTATGGAGGTTAAGATGATTAAATCAAATATAAAAAAGCAATTTTCTTGTGATAAAAATAAATTGTGGAATATTATTACAGCTAATTCAAATTATAAATGGAGAACAGATTTATCTAAAATAGAAATAATAGATGAAACACATTTTGTTGAATATACTATAAATAACTTTCCTACATATTTTACTATTACTGCAAAAGAAAAGTTAAAAGAGTATAAATTTGATTTAGAAAATGCTAATTTAAAAGGTAAATGGATTGGTATTTTTAAAGAACTTCCAAATGGTAATATTGAACTAGACTTTACAGAAGAAATAGAAGTAAATAATTTTATTATGAAACTTTTAGCAAAGTCTTATTTAAAGAGTCAACAGAAAAGATATATGAAAGATTTAGAAAAAGAGTTAAATAAATAGTAAGTTGTAGGGGAGATTTATGTATGGAAAAGTGGTTAAAATGGGCAATAGAAATTCAAAGTTTAGCACAAGCAGGACTTACATATACAGATAATGTATATGATATAGAAAGATATGAAAGATTAAGAGAAATAGCAGCAGAAATAATAGAAGAAAAAAGTAATATAAGTTTGGAAAAAGTAAAAGATTTATTTTGCAACGAAAATGGTTATCAAACACCTAAAATAGATACAAGAGCCGCCATATTTAAAGATGATAAAATTTTACTAACTCACGAAAATAATGGAACTTGGTCATTGCCTGGTGGCTGGTGTGATGTTTTAGAATCTGTTGCAAGTAATACAATAAAGGAAGTAAAAGAAGAAACTGGATTAGATGTAGAAACAATTAAAATAATTGCAGTCCAAGATAGAAACAAACATAATAAACCTATATATGCTTATGGTGTGTGCAAAATATTTGTATTATGTAATGTTATTGGTGGAGAATTTATTGAAAATATTGAAACGACAGAAATTAAATATTTTTCATTAGATGAGATACCCAATAATTTAGCAGAAGAAAAAACAAATAATGAACAAATTGAGATGTGTTTTAAAGCATATAAAGATGAAAAGTGGCAAACACAATTTGATTAAAAAATTACAATTTTGTAAATAAAAGTAATAGATTTTACAAAAATATCTATTGCTTTTTTTATACCAATAAAGTATAATAAGTATGAAAAGTATAACAAATGAAATTCAAAGGAGACATGTAAAATGGAAAAAGATAAATATGTAGGAATCTGTAAAGTAGGAGAAAAAGGGCAAATTGTAATACCAGTAGAAGCAAGGAAAATATTTGATATAAAACCTGGAGATTCTATTATTGTATTATGTGATAAAGAAAGAGGGATTGCCCTTGTAAAGTCAGATATAATAGAAGATTTAGCAGATGATATATTAAAGAAATGAGGTGGGTAGAATGTATTTAGTAAATAAACAATTTAGAACAAGTGATAACAATATAATTAACTATTATGAAACAGATAATAATAATAAGCCTATATTGTTAATTATCCATGCTCAAGGAACAAATGCAGTTAGTTATTTGAAAGTTGCAAAAGATTTGTCTAAAAACTTTCATTTAATTTTGGTAGATTGCTATGGGCATGGCAAAAGTTCTCATAATAGAGAAAAATATAATTTAGTAAGTCAAGGACATGATTTAATTGAATTTATACAAACTATTACTAATGGTAATATCTCTGTATTAGGACATTCATCTGGAGGACTTATTGCTTGTTATATTGCTTCAAATTCTACTTCTTGCAGTAACTTAATATTAGAAGATCCACCATTGTTTTCAAGCAATGGAAAAAATAGAGTTAATTATTATAACTATAAAGACCTATCAACTGTGTGTCATAAATATATAAATCAAGACAAAGAAAATGATTTTGTATATTATTATTTTATGAATCAATATTGTTGGAACTTCTTTCCTGAAGATTCAAGAGATAAAATAAAAAATAAATTAGGAGAACTTGCATTAAAATTTAGAAGAAAACACCCAGATAAGACCTTAAAAGTTCCTTTTTGGCCAAAAAAATTTTTAGAAGGATTTAATGGCTTAAATGATTATGATCCATACTTTGGAGAAAATTTTTATAATGACTCATTTAATAGCAATATAGATTATAAAAAATTACTTTCAAATATAAAATGTAATACTTTATTTATGAAAGCAAAGACTACAATAGCTGATGATGGACTTGTTCAAGGAGCTTTAACAGATGAAGATTTAAAACAAGTAACTAGACTAATTAAAAATATTAAAGTAGAATATTTTGATTGTGGACATGGAATTCATACTGAAAAGCCAAAAGAATTTATAAAAAGTGTAAATGGAACATTAACAAGAAAAATATCAGAACAAGATAAAGAAAGATAAATTACAAGTTATAGAAGGGATTGGAGGAAACAATATATGAAGAAAAAGTACGTGATTATTACTTGTTTAGTATTACTTATATGGTTCTTTTTGGATATGATAGGGGTTAAATTTGGAGATAAATATCTTGTTTCCAATCATTTTCAGAAGATGGTGTATTCTTTATTATTTATACTATATTGGTATTGCTATTTATATTTAAAGAGAAAATAGGAAAATATGTTTTAAATATATGGCTATTTTTATGGTTTATAACACAATTTTTTTCGCATTGGTATTTTACCATTATAGGACAGGGGCTAAATAAAATAGAATATTTAAAAAGTAGTATAAAACTAATTAAAAGTACAACTGGATATATTCCAGATGTTTATCACATTATTCTTCATATTTTAATTATAACTTCATTTATTAGTTTAAATATATATTTACTAAAAAAAGATAAACACTAAATTACAAAATGAAAGGTTGAATTGATGATGAAAATGAACAGAAACAAGAAAATAATTATTGGTATTTTAATTATTTTGATTATAGTTATAGGTATAATTTTTGCATACAAAGTAATTGAAAATAGTGTTACAAATAGGGCAGACTTTAATTTTACAGTTGAAAATATTAGCTCTAGTCCGGTTGAAACAGTAGATAATCAGAAAGATGGAAAAAAGTATTATAAAGAAATAGATAATATTAAATTAGAATTAAATATCCCAAATAGTTGGAACTACGAAGAAACTATACAAAACGAAGAAAATGATTTTTATAAATATGCTTTAAAATTATATAAAAATAATGAAAATCAATATGCAATGTTATATTTTTACAACGATCCATTTGGAGTTTGTGGTACAGGTAGAACATCAAAAAATATCATTTTAAATAATGGTAAAGAAGCTACTGTAGGCTATTATGGTGAAAATAAAAATTGGGCGGATATTTCATTTTATGATACAAATAAAAATATAGCAGTTATGAATTATGGATTAATTGATGAAGATGCTGATGAAGCAATTCAATTTATAAAAACAATAAATATTACTGAAAATAATATATAGGTAACTACAAAATTACAATTTATAGAAAGTATTAAATGAGTTAGATAAAATATCTAACTTATTTTTTATGCCTAAAAAAGAGAGGTGATAAAATGCCAAGAAAAAAAGAAATTACAAGGAATGATACATACGATAAGTTAATCAATATAGGTAAAGCAAGTGAAAAAGCTATTTCTAATTTGAAAATTGAAGATTTAAAAGACATAACGAATGATCCACATGTTTTAAATATAATAAAACTTCGAGAATGTATAAAAAATCATAATACATTAGAGTATTTTAATTATAAGCAAAAAGAAGAAAGAAAGGAGGAAAGTTAATGCCTAATAAATATCAATTAATAAATGTGCTAGCAAATGATACATTAAAAGAAATAACACAAAGTAATGAAAATTGGATTGATTTTTTAAATACTGCAGGTAATAACTATAAATACTCTTTTAATGAACAGGTACTAATATATGCTCAAAAGCCAAATGCAACTGCTTGTGCTGATATAGAAACATGGAACAAAAGACTTAAAAGGTGGGTAAATAAAGGTGCAAAAGGGATAGCATTAATTTCTATTGAAAATGGTAAAAATATTTTAAGACATGTTTTTGATATTTCTGATACTCATAGTGGTATTAATCAAGAGTTAAAATTGTGGGAAGTTAGACCTTCTTATGAAAATGGAATTATTGAAACTTTAGAAAATAGTTTTGGAAATTTAGAGATAAAAGACAATTTAGCAGAGGCAATATATTCTAGTTCAATAAATTTAGTAGAAGATAATTATCAAGATTATTTAGTCGATTTAAAGGAAGTTATAGGAAATAGTTCTTTACAAAGTCTAAATGATGAAGAATTAGAAACAACTTTTAAAGAAATTTTATATAATTCAATATCTTATATTGTAATGAAAAGATGTGGAATAGAGCCAATGAATTATTTTAGATTAAATGATTTTGAGTTAATAACACAATTTAATAATAAAAGTGTAATTTCAAGATTAGGAGCTGCAACAAGCGATGTAGCAGAGCAGGAATTGCGAGAAATATATTCTAGTGTAAGAAATTTTGAAAAATCTGAAAATCGTACATTTGTAAATTATCAAAAATCAAATTATGATAAAGAAAAAACTAAATATAATGAAAGGAGAAACGATTATGAAAGAAATAGCATACAGACAAATGGGAGATTATCAAATTCCTCAATTAGTATTACCAAAAACCAAGCAAATGACACAAGGAAAATTTTCAAAAATGAGAGAGAAATATCTAAAAGAGTACAAAAAAGGATTATACGAGGAATTGATGTTAGATGGCAAAATGGAAGAACATTTAGGAGAGATAGAGGAAACAGCACAAAAGAGATTGAATCAGATAATCAAAGAATTAGCAGAGAAGAACCAAATAAACGAAGAAATGAAAGCAATGGATCAAATAGGTTGGGTGCAGGCAATGAACTCAATCAAGAACCAAGCAGAAGAAATAGTAATAACAGAGTTGATTTACAATTAAATTTATTTACAGATAGTTATGTTCCACCGATTAAAAATTTACCAAGTGTAGAGGAACAAATAAATAATATTGAAGTACAAGCAGAAGTTGAAAATACTCCTGCTTTTTCTTTTACTCAAGAAATGATAGACAATGCACTTTTAGAAGGTAGTGGATTTGAAGAAGGAAAATTTAGAATATATGAACAATTAGTAAAAAGTCTATCAAAAAAAGAAAATATAGATTTTCTCAAAAAAGAGTATGGAATAGGTGGAAAGTCATCTATAAAAGGTTTTGATGGAATTGGGCAAATGCACAGTTCAAAGGGAATTGAGTTATATAAAGGCTATAAAGATGATTCACCAAAAATATTGCTAACTTGGAATAAAGTAGAACAAAGATTAAATGAATTGATTAAATTAGATAGATATTTTACATCAGAAGAAAAGCAAGAATATAAAAAATATATTGATAGAAAGAACAATGTAATAGTTAGCCATAGTACAGAAGATAATATAGAAGAAATTGAGAAAAATTATAAATTATCTAATGATAATTACTTTCATTTTCATACGAATGAAGAAGGATATTATTATTCAATATATGATAAAAATGGAACTGAACTAGATGGAGGACTATTAGAATACTCAAATAACGAAAAGAAACAAACTTTAACTGATATTAGAAGAAGATTAGCAGATTTTACAAATATAGAAGAATTATCAAATGAAAATTTAGAAGAGGTAAATCAAGATTTTATTGATAATCTAGTAGATCAAGATATTTCTATAAAAAAAATAGATAATTCAATAGTAAAATTAAAAAAAGAAGATAATGTTTCTAAAGTTCACCAAGAGAAAATAGATTATCATATTAAAGATGATTCAATTGGTGAAGGAACTCCAAAAGAGAAGGTTAGAAGAAATATAGATGCAATAAAATTATTGAAAAAATTGGAACATGAAAATAGATTTGCAAATAAAGAAGAACAAGAGATTCTTTCGCAATATGTTGGTTGGGGAGGTTTACCAGATGTATTTGATGAAAAGAAAACTAATTGGAATGAAGAGTATCAAGAATTAAAAGGTTTACTTTCTGATGAGGAATATAAATCTGCAAGATCATCTACTTTAACATCTTTTTACACACCACCAATAGTAATAAAAGCTATATATAGAACTTTGCAAAATATGGGAGTAGAACAAGCAAATATTTTAGAACCTAGTTGTGGTATAGGAAATTTTTTAGGAATGTTACCAGAAGAAATGCAAAATTCTAAATTATATGGAATTGAGCTAGATTCAATTAGTGGTAGAATTGCAAAACAATTATATCAAAAAGCAGACATAAAGGTAGAAGGTTATGAAAAAGTTGACTTGCCAGACTCATTTTTTGATGTAGCTATTGGGAATGTACCATTTGGAGATTTTAAATTAATTGATAAAAGATATGATAAAAATAACTTTCTAATTCATGACTATTTTTTTGCAAAAACTTTGGATAAAATTAGACCTAATGGAGTAATTGCTTTTATAACATCTAAAGGCACAATGGATAAAGCTAATCCAGAAGTAAGGAAATATATAGCTCAAAGAGCAGAATTATTAGGAGCCATTAGGTTACCAGATAATACATTTACAAAAAATGCTGGAACAAAAGTTACTGCAGATATTATATTTTTACAAAAAAGAGAAAGTTTAACTGATATAATGCCAGACTGGGTATATCTTGATAAGGATGAAAACGGTATTTCAATGAACAAATATTTTGTTGATAACCCTGAAATGATTTTAGGTAAGATGGAAATGGTATCTACTGCATACGGATATGATTCTACTTGTAAAGCTGATGAGAATTCAAATTTTCAAGAGCAATTAAATTATGCAATCACTAATATACATGGAGAAATAGAAGATAATATTGTTGAAAATGAAATAGATGATGTTGATACTTCTATTCCTGCATTACCAAATATAAGAAATTTTTCTTATGCAATAATCGATAATAGATTATATTTTAGGGAAAATTCAAGAATGATTTTGCAAGATGACTTACCACTTACAAATCAAAATAGAATAAAAGGTTTAATTGCTTTAAGAGAACAAGTTAGAGAAGTAATAAATTATCAAATGGAAGACTATTCTGATGAAGATATACATTTTGCACAATTAAAGTTAAATGAAGTGTATGATAGATTTGCCAAAGAATATGGAATAATAAATTCACGAGCTAATGAAAAGGCTTTTTCAAATGATGGTAGCTATTTTTTACTTTGTTCACTTGAAAAACTGGATGGAGAAGGTAATTTTATAAGCAAAGCTGATATTTTTAATAAAAGAACTATTAAAGCTAAAAAACAAATATTAAGTGTAGATACTCCAGATGAAGCACTAATTTTGTCTATACAAAATAAAGCAAAAGTTGATTTAGAATATATGCAAAAATTGTGTAATTTAGATAAAGATAAAATAGTAGAATGTTTACAAGGAGTAATATTCAAAGTACCAGAATATGATGATATTGATAATTGGGTAACTGCAGATGAGTATTTATCAGGAAATGTAAGAGAAAAATTAAAAATTGCAGAAGAGTTTGCGAAAAATGATCCAAGTTATAATATAAATGTTCAAAAATTAAAAGAGGTTTTGCCAAAAGATTTAACAGCAAGCGAAATTGGGATTAAATTGGGTGCTACATGGATACCACCAGAAGTTATAAAAGAATTTATTTTTGAATTATTAGAAACGCCTGGATATAACAGATGGGATATAAATGTTAAATATTCAAATATAACAGCAGAATGGTATATAGAAGGAAAAAGTATAGATAGAGATAATGTAAAAGCATATTCAACTTATGGAACTCCAAGAATAAATGCCTATAAAATTATAGAACAAACACTTAATTTAAAAGATGTTAAAATTTTTGATACAATTATTGACGAAGAAGGAAGAAAGCAAAGAGTATTAAATAAAAAAGAAACTGCTATTGCATCAAGTAAGCAAGATACAATAAAAGAAGCATTTTTAAATTGGGTATGGGAAGAACCTGAAAGAAGAAATAGATTAGTAAAGATTTATAATGAAAAATTTAATTCAATAAGACCTCGTGAATATGATGGCTCTCATATAGATTTTGTAGGAATGAATCCTGAAATAAAATTAAGAAAACACCAGTTAAATGCAGTAGCACATATTTTATATGGTAATAATGTATTACTTGCCCATGAGGTTGGAGCAGGTAAAACTTTTGAGATGGTAGCAGGTGCAATGGAGAGCAAAAGATTAGGACTTTGTAATAAATCGTTATTTGTTGTTCCTAATCACATTGTAGAACAATTTGCATCAGAATTTTTACAACTTTATCCATCTGCAAATATTTTAGTTGCTACTAAAAAGGATTTTGAAACAAAAAACAGAAAGAAATTTTGTAGCAGAATTGCAACTGGAGAGTATGATGCAGTAATAATTGGACATTCACAATTTGAAAAAATACCAATGTCAACAGAAAGACAAATTGCATTATTAGAATCACAAATTGAAGATATTACAAATGGTATTGCACAGGAAAAATCTAATAGAGGTGAAAACTACACAATTAAACAATTAGAAAAAACAAAAAAGTCTTTAGAAACAAGGCTTGCTAAATTAAATAAACAAGAAAGAAAAGATGATGTGGTAACCTTTGAAGAATTAGGAGTTGATAAGTTATTTGTAGATGAGGCTCATAATTACAAAAATTTATTCTTATACACTAAGATGAGAAATGTTGGAGGAATTGCTCAAACGGAAGCACAAAAATCAACTGACTTATTTATGAAATGTAGGTATTTGGACGAAATTACAAATGGAAAAGGAATAGTATTTGCCACAGGAACTCCTGTAAGTAATTCAATGGCTGAATTATATACTATGCAAAGATATTTACAATATGATGAACTAAAAGCAAACGATTTAGAGCATTTTGATAATTGGGCTTCGACTTTTGGTGAAACTGTAACAGCAATAGAATTAGCACCAGAAGGTACAGGATATAGGGCGAAAACAAGGTTTGCAAAATTTCACAATTTGCCAGAATTGATGTCAATGTTTAAAGAAGTTGCAGATATTCAAACTGCTGAAACATTAAATTTACCAACTCCAGAATTTGAAAATATAAATGTAGTTGTAAAACCTAGCGAAATACAACAAGAAATGGTAAAAAAATTAGGTGAAAGAGCTGAATTAATTAGAAGTGGAGCAGTTGATGCTTCAAAAGATAATATGCTAAAAATAACTAATGAAGGAAGAAAACTAGCATTAGATCAAAGACTTATAAATCCATTATTACCAGATGCTGAAAATAGCAAAGTAAATTCATGTGCAGATAACATTTTTAAAATTTGGAATGAAAGTAAAGATAAAAAGTCGACACAACTTGTATTTTGTGATTTATCAACACCAAAAGATTTAAAAGGCTATGAAAAAGATGAATTTACAGATGTTTATAATGAATTGAAAAAGAAATTAATACGAAAGGGAATACCAGCAGATGAAATAGCTTTTATTCATGAAGCTGGAACAGAGGCAAAAAAGAAAGAATTATTTGGTAAGGTTAGACAAGGTGAGATAAGGATTTTAATGGGTTCTACTCAAAAAATGGGTGCTGGGACCAATGTTCAAGATAAATTAATTGCAACTCATCATTTAGATTGTGCTTGGAAACCATCTGATTTAACACAAAGAAATGGGAGAATGATAAGGCAAGGTAACGAAAATAAGAAAGTTTTTGTATATTCTTATGTAACGGAAAAAACTTTTGATAGCTATATGTATCAATTAGTAGAACAAAAGCAAAAATTTATTTCACAAATAATGACTTCAAAAACTCCAGCAAGAAGTATGGAGGATATAGATGATAAAGCTTTAACATACGGAGAGATAAAAGCTCTTGCGACAGGAAATCCAAAAATATTAGAGAAAACCACTTTGGATACGGAAGTTTCAAAACTAAAATTATTAAAACAAGAATTTATGAACCAAAGATATTCTCTACAAGATAAAGTAATAAAATATTTTCCAGAATTAATTGCAAGATTGAATAATAAAATAGGTGCAATGGAAGAAGATATAGTAAAACTTAATGAATATACCAAACCAAATAAAGATGGATTTTCTCCAATGAAAATAGATGGCATATTATATACAGAGAAACAAGATGCAGGAAAAAAATTATTAGAATGTATACAAAATCTTAAAAGTATGGAAGAAAAAAATATTGGTGAGTATAGAGGTTTTACTATGGAAGTTAGTTTTGACTCCTTTACTAGAAATATAAAATTAAAATTAAAAAATAAATTTAGTTATTCTATAGATTTAGGAACAGATGTAAATGGAAATATAACAAGAATAAACAATTGCCTTGAAAACATTGCTAAAGATATACCAATAGAAAGAGAAAGGTTAGATAATACAAAATTTCAGTTAGAAAATGCAAAACAGGAAATACAAAAAGAATTTCCTAAAGAGCAAGAGTTAAAAGAAAAGTTGAAAAAATTAGATGAAATAAATGCAGAATTAAAAATAAATGAAAATGAACATGAAATACTAGGTAATGAAAAGGAAGAAAAAGAAAATATAATTCAGGATAAAAAAGTTCTTGAGCGTTGTTAAAGAATAATTATTATGATATAATTCAATCATAATAAATTGGCTTATAAGGCATATAAACATAACTATAAAATTTTATTATAAAGAGGAAAAAGAAGATGAGATTAAAGGTTTTTGATGTTGTGGAACTCAAAGATGGGGATAAAGCAACTATAAAAGAAATTTTGGATAATAAATATAAAGTAGAAATTGTCAGTGATAAAGGAAAATTTAAAGGAATACAAAAAATAGGCGAAAAAGATATTAGCAGAGTTATTATCTCAAAATGTTAAATTATAGTTAGTATAATAGTATTATTTTTATAAATAGATAATTTGCTATTAATAAAATAGGAAAAAAGAGGTAAAAAATGGGTAAGAAATATTATATTTTTATAATTGTAATAATTATTATTTTAGTAGTCTTAACATTGTTATTTGTAGTTAAAGAAAATAACAAAATCAGTAAAAATAATGAAGTTAAAGAAAACATTTCTAGTAATAGCATAGAAAGAAATGTTAGTGAAAATAACATAACAGAAAGTAATAGTGAAGAAACTAATAAATATAAAATATTAGGGACATATAATGCCAAAAGACCAGAAGGTACGGAGGCATTTGTATATGTGTTTTCAGAAGATAAAGTAATTTTTGCTTCTGATGCTTGGGATGAAGGGAATTATGTGATAGAAGGAAATAAAATTAAAATTAATTATACAGTAACACATTCTCCAGTTGATAATTCACCTATGGATTTTGTTAGAGAACCAGAAGAATTAACTATTGAAGATGAAAATACTTTAGTTAAAGATGATGGAACAAAATATTATAAAACAAGTGATGATACAACTTGGGGAGATAATTAGATGAGATAAATGCAGAATTAAAAATTTTATGTTATAATTGGTCTATAAGAATCTTAAAGAAAAAATAATTTTATATTGTTTATTTAATAGGGGGAAAAACAAATGAAGAAAATTTTAATTTCAATTGGAGTAATTATTTTAGTTGCAATAATATTAGGAGCAATTGGATCTAATATTAATGATGATGAAAATAAAAACAATATAAATAGTCCACTTAATTCTATTGTTGATGAAAATGCCTTGAACCAAAACAATGTTACAATAGATTATAATGATGCATCTTCATTTGAAAATGCATTGAATTCAGGTATAAAAGTAAATGGTAAAACAGTAAAATTTGAAGTAAAAAATTATGAACCTAATTCTGCTATGGGTATAAATTGTTGGGCTGGTGAACATTTGAATTTTATATCTGATAATGAATTAGATGTAAAATCAGGAGACTTTATTGTTGGTCGTGTTAAGGAAGAACCTACAAAATTTTTGGGCAGTTGGACGATAAAATATGATGTGATAGAAATACAACATAATAATCAAGATAATCAGGTAGAAGAAAATACAACCGATGATGAAATAAGTCAAAGTCAAGTAGAAGAAAATACAAATGATGATGAAATAAGTCAAAGTCAAATTGAAGAAAAAGATGAGATATTGACTATTGACAATTGCCCAGAGTTGGCTAATATCTTAACTAATAATCATGTTTCTAAACAAGAGTATATAGAATTTTTCAATAAATACGAAGATAGAATAATAGAATTTGATGGAAATGTTTCTTATATAGCTCCGTTTAAAGATTATGAAACAAGATATGAGCTTCTAATTAGTTATGGAGATTTTGATGCTAACCATCAAATAGGTCCAACTTTTAAAATTGAAGATGTTAATTCTTTTGATTTAGGATTAACAGCATACCGTTTGACAGATCAATTACCAATTGGAGCAAATATTCATATAAAAGCAAAATTAACATTGTTTGATAGTGATACATCTATTTTCTATTTAGACCCAATAGAGTTTAAAAGGAGATAATACTAATCAACTTCTAATCATTGATTTATAATATGAATAGTCAACTATAAGTATAGAAAAAGTATTAGAATTAATGAAAATTAAGACAATGTAAAATTATAAAAAAATATTTATTTAATAATAAATAACAAATTATATAAGTTTTAAAGGGTAATATTTCTAATATATTACTCTTTTTTTGTCAAATTTACAAAAAAATAATTCGTACATTTCAATTCGCCAAAGTAAAATGTTATAATCTAATCAAAGGAGGAAAAAAGATGGAAGAATTATTTAATAAACCAATTTTAGACCAAATGTATGACTTCATAAAAGAAAAATTTGAACAAGCTATGTATGATAAAAATAGCAAAATTAAAGAAGTTGAATCTAAAATAGGTAGATTATCAGAAGAATTTACTAACTATTTAAAAACAGTAATTCCAAATCAAGATGATTACCAAAAGACTTGTAAAATGTTTTCAAAATATGAACTAGAATATAGTAAAGAAGTTGATATTTGGGGATTGGCATATTTTAAATTAGGGCTGCTTGAAAGGGAAAAAATAAGAAATGAATTTTTTAAGAAAGAAACTAAAATAAATGATAAAGATACATTTCTTAATTATTCTAAAAATAACTTTTCAGAATGGATAGAAGAACAAAAAATAAAATATATGTTAAAAACGAAGGAGTATAAAGATTTACAAAAGAGATATAGAGAGATAATAAAAAAATATCCTATAGTTGCTAAAGTATATGAAGATTTAATGCCAATTGAACTAAATAAAGAAGAAATAATGGCTCTTGTAGATTTACGAGAAATAGATATAGAATTGGTATATATGGAATTAAATTTATGTTTTAAATTGGGAATGAAAGAAGTAATAAATTTTTAATATGAAATTATTATAACTATTGTAAAAGGTATTAGATTAATCTGATATCTTTTTTTTATTTGACAAAAAAGGAGGTGCTATAATTGGCAAAGTTTGTACCAAAGGAAATTGTGCAACAAGCAAAAGAAATAGATTTATTAACATATTTTATGAATAATAACCCATCAGAACTTGTGAAAAAAGGAGCAGGAACATATTCATTAAAAACTCATGATAGTGTGATTATAAGTAATGGATTATGGCATAGATTTTCTACGAATGAAGCTGGAAAAACTGCTTTAGATTATTTGATAAAAGTAGAAAAAATGACTTTACAAAGTGCTGTTAGTACTATTTTAAACAGAAATATAAATGAGTATATAAAACCTAGAAATGAAATTTGTAATGTAACAAAAAAAATAGTTATTCCTGAAAGAGCAGAAAATAATAATATTGCTATTCAATACCTAAAGAACAGAGGAATAGATGAAGATATCATAAATGATTGCATAAAAAAGAGTTTTATATATCAGGAAAATAAAACAAATAATGTAGTTTTTTTGGGATATGATGAGGAGCATAATATTAAATATGCAGGATGTAGAAGTACAAACGAAAAAAGGATAATGAGAGATGCAAAAGGTAGTTCAAAAAAGTATTCTTTTAGATTATTAAGTAGAATAAATAATGATTCATTACATATTTTTGAAAGTAGTATTGATTTATTATCTTATGCAACATTATTGAAATTAAAAGGATATGATTACCAAAATCAAAACCTTTTAGCGTTAGCTGGTGTATATCAACCAAGTAAGATTATAGAGCAAAGTAAAATACCAATAGCAGTACAAACATTTTTAGAAAAAAATACAAAAATCAAAGATATTGTATTGCATTTAGATAATGATAGAGCTGGAAGGGAAGCAACAAAAGGATTAATTATATCATTAAATAACTATAATATTTATGATATACCTGCTCCTTATGGCAAAGATATAAATGATTATTTATGTTTTAAATTGGGATTAAAAAAGAAACAAGAAATTGACCAGTATAGAATAAATAAAGTACATAATAAAGAAGAAATGACAATATAATTATATATGCAAAAATTAGATTTCTTGTCCTAGCAAGCACTGAATTTGTTCACACGAAAGTATCGTGTTTCAAATTCTATATAATGGGGCTAGCCCCAATCCCCATATAAAAAAAAGGAGGAAAAAAATTGAGAAAAAGATATATTAGAAAAGACATAATGCTTAATGAAGTAGAAAACGATAAGTTAATATCAGATTGTAAAAAAAGCAATCTTTCCTATGGAGAATATTTTAGAAAACTACTAATGGAAGAGCAAATAAAAGAAAAACCAGGTATTGAATTCTATGAGGTTATGAAACAACTTTCTAAAATAGGTGTTAACTTAAATCAGATAGCTTATAAAGCAAATAGTACAAATAACATTGATAAAAATTATTATAAAAAAGAAGCTGAAAATTGGCATAAATTTGCAAAGGAAGTTAAGAAAAAATTTTTGTAGGAGATGGTAATATGGCGACAACAAAGATATGGAAAGTAATAAAAAGGATGGATCATGTGCTAGATTATGCAGAAGATAAAGAAAAAACAAAAGTAATTGAATATAGGAAAAATAATGAAATGATCGTTGATGACCTAGTAAATGTCATTGATTATGCAAAAAATGCAGACAAAACAGAAAAGGAATTCTATGTTACTGGAATTAATTGTGAACCAGATTCAGCTTATGAAGAAATGCAAGATACAAAAAAGTATTATCATAAAGAAGATAAAATACTTGCTTTTCATGCTTATCAATCATTCAAAGAAGGTGAGGTTACTCCAAAACTTGCTCATAAAATTGGAGTACAACTAGCAAATGAAATGTGGGGAGATAGATTTCAAGTAATAGTTACAACGCACCTAAACACTCATTGCATACATAATCATTTTGTAATAAATTCAGTATCTTTTAAAGATGGATTAAAATATTATGATAATCATACAAATTATTCCATAATTCGACATTTATCAGATGAAATATGTAAAGAATATGGATTAAATGTTTTAAAAGAAAAGCCATCTAAAAAGAAATTAAATTATGAAAACTTTTATAAAAAATCTTTATATAATGATAATTATTCTAATAATGCAAAAAGGGATATAGATTTAGCAATAAGACAAGCATATTCCTATGATGATTTTTTATATTTAATGAAAAAGTTAGATTATGAAATAACTTTAAGAGCTAATAAGATAAGTATTAGAAAAGAACCATATAAAAGAAATATTAGGATAGAAAGAAGATATGGAGAAAATTATACAATAGAAAATATCAAAAGAAGAATTTTAGAAGAAAAAGCAGTTCGTGTTCCGTTTATAGAGAATGTTTATAATTATAGAAAAGTTAAATATCCTTTTGCAAAGAGGCATAAAAGAGTCAAAGCAAAAGGATTTATTGCATTATATTATCACTATTGCTATTTATTAAAAGTTTTCCCTAGTAGTGTACCACAGCAAAGACTACCAGCAAGTATTAGAGCTGATGTTTCAAGAATGGAAGAACTTTCTAATGAAGCTAGGTTTTTATATGTTCACAATATAAAAACATTAGATGATTTAATAAATTACAAAAATAAAGCAAATTCAAAAATAAATGAATTATTAAGTCAAAGAGAAAATCTTTGGACAAAAAGGAAGTTATCAAAAGATGAAAATGAAAAGCATAAGATTGCAGAAGAAATTTCATCTTTAAATGATAAATTAATTAAATTAAGAAAGAGGGTGGAGCTATGCGTAGATATTAAAACTAGAATACCAAAGATAGACCAGAATTTAGATGAACTAGATAAGCAAGAAGAATTGGAAAAAGAAACAAAAGACAAGCAAAAAGATAAATATAAAAAAGGAAAGGAGTAATTTTATATGAGTGTTAATGGAGATGCGTCAGAGCAAGTTGTAAGATTAAGTTTAGAAGGATTTGAAGTATTAGCAAGATTAACAGGCAGTGGTGCAAAAAATATTGCAGCTATGTTATATACTGTAATGAAGGATAAGAGCCAAAATCAAATTAAAGGAAAAACTAAACTAAATAAAATGCTAAAAACTGGTAAACCATTAAAGATTTTTACTGTGAAGCAAGAAGATTTGAAGACTTTTGCTAAAGAGGCTAAAAATTACGGTATTTCTTATTGTGCTTTAATAAACAAAGAAAATAAAAAAATTGATGGTATGATAGACATTATGGTAAAAGAAGAAGATGCTTCTCGAATTAATAGAATAGTAGAAAGATTTAAGCTAACAACAGTAGATACTGCAAGAATGGAAACTGAAGTTACAAAGTCTATTGAAAATAGAGAAGCACAGAAAAAAGAAATGGGAGTACAGGAAAAATCAAAAGAAGAACAACTAGAAGAAGTTTTAACTCAAAAACCTATACAGAGAGAAAAGAATGCTAATGAAAATTTCAATGTGGCAAAGACAGAAAAAAGCCCTCTGTCAGAGCCTTCCTCAAATACTTCAAAGATGCAAGAAGGGGTTTCTAAAGGAATAAAAAAACCTTCTGTAAAGAAAGAACTTGCAGAACTAAAGATTGAAGCAAAAAAATTAGATGAAGTAAAAAGTAAAGAAAAAAATATTGGAAAAGTAGCAAAACATACACAAAAGAAAACTAAATCTAATAGATAAGGAGGAGATTGATATTGGAAGAAACAAGAACAATTATTTTAGATAAGTATGATTATAAATTAATGTTGAATGCTTTAAATGAATTTAGAAATACTAAATTACAAGAAAATATTGATACAGAAATTATTGACAAATTAATTATAAATTTGTTAAATGCCCCTATAAATAAAAAATCAATATCTTTAAATAAAAATGCAAAAGGAAAATATACTATTGAGGGAAGATGAAAGAAAAATTACTAAAGGCTTATATTTAATTGGTGTCATTCCGATTATATGGATTGCTCTTCTAATTGCACCTTATACTAATGGAGGATTAATTGATATTATAAAAAATATTGGTATTGCATTAAGTAATCCATTAAAAATATCATTTGTTGATAATAGTATTAAAACTATTGTTATTCTGTTACTTATTTATATTTTATCTATTTTGTTATATGAATCTAACAGAAAAAATTATAGAAGAGGAGAGGAAAACGGTTCAGCTAAATGGGGCAAAGTAAAAGAACTTAACAAAAAATATAAGCAACAAAATAATTATAATAAAATATTAACGAAAAATGTTTCAATAGGAATAAATGGAAAGGAACATAGAAGAAATGTAAATGTTTTAGTTATAGGAGGTTCTGGTGCTGGAAAAACTTATAGCTATTGTAAACCTAATGTAATGCAGTGTGCTACATCTTATGTGATATTAGATCCTAAAGGTGAAATAGTCAGGGATACAGGATATTTGCTTGAAAAAAAAGGATATGAAGTTAAAATATTAGACTTAATTAATATGGAAAAATCGCATTGCTATAACCCTTTTGTATATATAAAGACAGATAATGATGTCCAAAAATTAGCAACTAATTTATTTAAGTCTACAACACCAAAAGGTAGTACGACAAACGATCCGTTTTGGGATACTGCTGCAAGTATGCTTCTTTTAGCTTTGATTTTTTACTTAAAGTATGAAGCTCCACCTGAAGAACAGAATTTTGTAATGGTTATGGAGCTATTAAGGGCTGGAGATGTAAAAGAAGATGATGATGACTATGTAAGTCCATTAGATATGTTATTTAATAGGTTAGAAACGAGAAATCCAGAACACATTGCATTAAAATATTATAGGTCATATCATTCTGGATCTGCTAAAACATTAAAATCAATACAAGTAACATTAGCTTCAAGACTAGAAAAATTTAATTTAGAAAGTATGGCACAATTAACACAAACAGATGAATTAGATCTACAAAGTTTAGGAGAAAAAAAAGTAGCTCTGTTTGCTATAATTCCAGACAATGATACATCATTTAATTTTTTAGTTAGTATATTATATACTCAGTTGTTTCAGCAATTATTTTATTTAGCAGATTATAAATACAAAGGAAGTCTACCTGTCCATGTTCACTTTGTAATGGATGAGTTTGCCAATGTAAGTTTACCAGATGATTTTGATAAAATTTTATCGGTAATGAGATCAAGAGAAGTTTCTGTATCTATTATTTTACAAAACCTAGCACAATTAAAAGCTCTATTTGAAAAACAGTGGGAATCAATAGTTGGAAATTGCGATGAATTTTTGTATTTAGGTGGAAATGAACAAAGTACTCATAAATATGTTAGTGAATTATTGGGTAAAGAAACAATAGATACAAATTCTTATGGTAGAAGTTATGGATCACATGGAAGTTATTCTAAAAATGATCAAATAGCAGGTAGAGAGTTATTAACTCCAGATGAAATTAGAATGCTAGATAATAATTATGCCTTATTGTTTATTAGAGGAGAAAGACCTGTAAAAGATTTGAAATTTAATCTAAAAGAGCATTTTAATAGTATATATACTCCTATTGGAAATAAAAATGTTAAACCATATATACATGGAGGAACTGAAAATGCAATAGGAACTATATCATTTAATTTAGATAACATAGAAGTTGATACAGAAAAAATAGTTGATTTAGAAACAATTAATTATGATTTTGAGTTATTATCAGATGAAGAAATAGAAAATATTTTAAAAAAAGATATTAATGATATTTAAAAGGACCAGATTTTATATTTTAAAGTATATATAATTTCTGGTCTTTTTTTATGTCTAAAACTAAAAGTTAAACAAAGAAAGGTAGGGTAAAGTAATGGAAAAATTAAAAAAGAATAAGAAATTAAAGAAACATTATATAATATTAAAAAAACTATTGAAATGGATTGCAATTATTACAGGATATGTTGTAATTCTAAATGTGGCTCAACAATTACCAGTATTTGCTGCTGATGATCCATTAACTGTAATAAGTAATTTATCTAATTTTATTTTTGGGTTAATAAGAGCTGTTGGAATGATTATTTTAGGATTTGGTGTGGTACAAGTAGGAATGAGTTTAAAATCACATGATCCAACACAAAGAGCTAATGGAATAATGACTTTAGCAGGTGGTATAGTAATTACATTTGCTAAAGAAATATTAAATCTTATTACTGGTGGATAATAAAAAGTTTTAAAGGCAGATAAACCTTATAGTTTATCTGCCCAATTTTAGTAAAGGAGGTAAAAATGGATAAAAAATTAAAAAAATACAGCATTATTTATATGGATCCTCCGTGGAAGTACAATAGTAGAGCTAATAATAATACTAGATTTAGAGGAGGAGCAGGTAATCATTATAATTTAATGACAATGGAAGAAATAAGAAAACTTCCAATAAATAATTTAGCAAATGAAAATTGTGCATTGTTTTTATGGGTTACTTTTCCTATGTTAGATGAACAAATAAAACTCTTTAAAGAATGGAAATTTGATTATAAAACTCTGGGATTTAGTTGGATAAAATTAAATTCTAAAAATTTACAGCCTTTTTTTGGAGTTGGCTATTATACCAAAAGTAATTGTGAAGTATGTTTGTTGGGAGTTAAAGGAAGAATGAAACCTGTAACTAATAAAATATCAAGTGTAATTTTATCACCTCGAAGAGAACATAGCAGAAAACCTGATGAAGTAAGAAATAAGATAGTTGAACTGTTTGGAGAATTACCACGAATAGAATTATTTGCAAGAGAAAAGGTAAAAGGATGGGATGCTTGGGGAGATGAAATAAGTAGTGATATTAACATAGAAGATTATAAAGATGGAGGTGTATAAAGTGAACTGGATTGTAGGAAATTTACAAAATGCTTTGGATACTTGGAACGGAAAATTATCAGAGATTTATACATTAGTAACAGAAAGTCCTGCAAGTTTCAGAGGCGGTGCAATATGGCAAGTTATCTTAAATATCAACGGAGCTTTGCAAGCAATAGGACTTGCACTTCTTGTTCTATTTTTCGTTGTTGGAGTTGTTAGAACATGTACAAATTTTTCTGAATTAAAAAGACCAGAACAAGCATTAAAGTTATTCTTAAGGTTTGTAATAGCAAAAGGAATAGTTACTTATGGCTTAGATCTTATGTTAGCAATATTTAAAATTATACAGGGAATTGTAACAACTATTATGGCAAAAAGTTCATTTCAAGCAAGCGCAATGACACTTCCACAATCAATAATAGATGCAGTAAACAACTGTGGATTTTTTGAGAGCATTCCTTTATGGGCTGTTACCCTATTGGGTGGACTATTTGTAACTGTGCTCTCATTTATTTTAATTCTTACTGTATATGGAAGATTTTTTAAATTATATATGTATACAGCAATAGCACCAATACCACTTTCAGCATTTGCAGGCGAACCTACACAAAATATAGGAAAAAGTTTTTTAAAGAGTTACATAGCAGTTTGTTTAGAAGGTGCAATAATAGTTTTGTCTTGTATAATATTTTCAGCTTTTGCAACTTCGCCACCAGTGGTAGATACTGGAGCTGAAGCAGTTAATATGGTATGGAAATATGTAGGAGAGCTAATTTTTAATATGCTAGTTTTGGTTGGCTCAATTAGATTATCAGATAGAATTGTAAGAGAAATGATGGGAATATAGAAATGAAAGGAGAAATAAATATGGGTACCAATTTTATACACATAGAAGAAAATGGAATTAAATATTTAGTACATCCAGAAGGAAGTGTATTCGAAGGAATGAAAATCAGAGAAAATCCAGATGATGCCTTTTATAATGCAATAAAAAGAGGAATGAAAAAACCTGAAGAATGGATGTATATGTATTCTGAAAATGGAAAGGATTACTTTAAAAATTCCAGAAGTAGATTATATAGAGCTTATTCACAATTTGGAATAATAGAAAAAATAAAAAGTAGGATACAAAAAGAAAGATAAATGGAGGTATTAACATGAGCATAACACAAGATTATGAAAAATTAAGAATACAAATAGGAAGTAAAAAATATGATGCTTTAGATGATTATATAAGAACTCATGGAAAAATAAATGAGTGGCATCAAGGAATAAAAAATATTAGAAATATTGAAAATATAAAAGAATGGGAAGATAAAATGACAGAATTGCATAAAAAGTGCAAACCAATTTTTATTGAAGATGTTGTTATGAATGAAAAAGAGTGGGCAAAATTTGAAAAATGGTATAAAGAAAATAAAGTTAAAGCAAAACGAGAAAAATCAAAAAAGAGGGAGGCAAGGTAAATGGAGGTAAAAAACTATAGAAAATTATTAAGTGGAAATTATAGTATTCAAAATATAGGAGCTTTAAAATTAATAATAGAATATGGAAGATTAAATTTACAAGATGATAATTTTTGTAAAAAATTAAAAAAAGATATTAATGAAAAAGACCATTACTATGTTACAGGCTTTTATACTGATATGGTAGATATAGCTAAAAAAATTGCTGAAATGCCAAAATATGATTTATATGAACTTATTGAAGATAAAATCAGTATTCTAAAAACTACAACACCTCAAAACACAGATTTAAAAGAGAAAAATAAAAATAGAAGCAAGGAGGCAAGGTAAATGGAAGTTAAAATAAATAAAGATATTCGAGAATTTAGTGAAAACATATTTTTTGGACTGACTATTCGTCAGTTCATTTTTTCATTATTGGCATGTTGTGTAGCATTAATTTTATATTTTTCACTAAAACCTTTTTTGGGTATAGAAACTCTATCTTGGGTTTGTATTTTGGGTGCAGTTCCTTTTGCAGTGTTAGGCTTTGTGAAATATAACGGAATGACTGCAGAAAAGTTTATTATAGCTCTTATAAGATCCGAGTTTATTAGTCCCAAAAAACTAACTTTTAAGGCAAAGAATATTTATGCAGAAGAATTTAAACCTATAATAGAGAAAAATTTAAAACAAGGCATATTAAGACCACAGAAGAAAAACAAAGAAAAGAAAAATAAAAAAATAAAAAAAGGAGGAAAAAATAATGCTGAAAACTTTAAAAAGGATATTTAAAATGGATAAAGAAAAATTTAAAATACCTAAAGCAGTACAAGATATTATTCCAATTAATGCAATATGGGAAGATGGAATTTTTTTAGTTGGAAATAATAAATATTCAAAATCGTATAAATTTTTGGACATAAACTATGCAGTAGCGAGTAAAGAAGATAAGGAAGCAATGTTTTTAGATTATTCTGATTTGCTTAATTCTTTAGATACTGGAGCAACAACTAAAATTACAATAAATAATAGAAGAATAAATAAATTAGATTTTCAAAAAACAATTTTGTTAAAAGATGCTAATGATGGGTTAGATAAATATAGACATGAATATAATCAAATGCTTATTTCTCAAGCAGAGAATGCAAATGAAATAGTCCAGGAAAAAATAATTACAATTTCAGTATATAAAAATAGTATTGAAGAAGCAAGAAATTATTTTACAAGAACAAGTACAGAATTAATAAATCATTTTAATGCGTTAGGTTCAAAATGTATTGAATTAAATGCAACAGAAAGATTAAGAATTGCTCATGATTTTTATAGAACAGGAGAAGAAACAGCATTTCATTTTGATATACACGAAACAATGAAAAAAGGGCATAATTTTAAAGATTTTATATGTTCTGATACTGCTCAATTTGAAAAAGACTATTTTATGCTAGGCAAGAGGTATGGAAGAGTATTTTTCTTAAAAGAATTTGCAAGTTATATCAATGATAATATGGTTTCAGAACTAACAGACTTAAATAGAAATATGATGCTATCAATAGATATTATTCCTATTCCAATGGATGAAGCAGTTAAAGAAGCTGAAAATCGTAGACTTGGAGTTGAAACTAATATAACAAATTGGCAAAGAAAACAAAATGCAAATAATAATTTTTCTGCAATTATACCTTATGATATGGAACAACAAAGAAATGATTCCAAAGAATTTTTAGATGATTTAACTTTAAGAGATCAAAGGATGTTTTTAGCTGTTCTTACTATTGTAATTACAGATGACACAAAAGAAAAGTTAGAAAGTGATACGGAAGCATTATTACAAGTTGCTAGCAAAAATTTATGTCAGTTAGGTATTTTAAGGTATCAACAATTAGATGGACTTAATACAGTTTTACCTTATGGAGTTAGGAAAATAGACGCATTAAGAACTTTAACAACTGAAAGTTTAGCAGTATTTATGCCATTTAAAGTCCAAGAGATAAGACATGAGAATGGTATTTTTTATGGTCAAAATACAATAAGTAAAAATATGATAATTGCTGACAGAAGGCAATTATTAAATGGAAATTCATTTATTCTAGGGGTATCTGGTAGTGGTAAATCTTTTGCTGGAAAACAAGAAATTACTTCTATAAGATTAAGAGATCCTAAAGCAGATATAATTATAATAGACCCAGAAAGAGAATATTCTCCATTAATTAAGTCATTAACTGGAGAGGTAATTAAAATTTCTGCAACAAGTAATAATCATATAAATGCGATGGATATGAATTCGGAATATGGTGATGGAGCTAATCCTGTTATATTAAAGTCAGAATTTATTTTGTCGCTTTGTGAACAATTAATTGGTAGTGGTAATCTCGGACCGAAACAAAAGTCAATAATAGATAGATGTACTGCAAATGTCTATAGAGTATTTCAACAAGGTAATTATCAGGGAATACCACCAACATTACAAGATTTTAGAGAAGAATTATTAAAACAACCTGAAGAAGAAGCAAAAGAAATTGCATTAGCAATAGAATTATTTACAAATGGTTCTTTAAATACATTTGCAATGAATACAAATGTAAATACATCTAGTAGTTTAATATGCTATGACATTTTAGATTTAGGAAAACAATTACTTCCTATAGGAATGTTGGTAGTTTTAGACTCTATTTTAAATAGAATAACAGCCAATAGAACAAAAGGAAAAAATACATATATATTTATAGATGAAATATATCTTTTGTTTCAATATGAGTATTCTGCGAATTTCTTATTTACACTTTGGAAGAGAGTTAGAAAATATGGTGCTTTTTGTACTGGTATAACACAAAATGTAGAGGACTTATTACAAAGTCATACTGCTAGAACAATGCTTGCAAACTCTGAATTTATTATAATGCTT